>NZ_QWGJ01000011.1:0-120715 GCF_003435225.1 Clostridium sp. AF28-12
CTGACTGTTACTAATCGGTCGAGGGCTTATCCAGGAAGGTCAAGTGAAGATTCAAAGGTTGATGAAGTTCAATATGTGGTTTTGAAGGTATGTTACCTATGCACGAGTGGCTCAGTGGTGGAGTATCGCCTTGCCAAGGCGAGGGTCGCGGGTTCGAATCCCGTCTCGTGCTCGCTTTTTGAGGATATCCAGTGTGGGTATCCTCTTTTTTTGTGGAAAAAGAGTTTGCGATGCAGATGAAGTGTGGATAAGTAACTAAAATGAAAGGATCATCAAGTGGACAGCAGGTTTCTTGAGTGTTCGAGCCCTGCCGGGTTTGAACGGTTCGAATGTCTACGCTCCGCTCCGGTCGTCGCAGGCGAACGTCCCCCGGACGTTCTGCGACGCCTCGTGCTTTCAATAAGATGTGAAAAAGAGGAGATATCTGATGGATACCTCCTCTTTTTCGCATGTTCGAGCCCTGCCGGGCTCGAACGGTTCGAATGTCTACGTTCCACTCCGGTCGTCGCAGTCGAACGTCCCCCGGATGTTCGACTGCACTGGCTTTGCATTGTTCATCAGGATTGCCAATTCCGGCCCAGAGGAGGTCGTAAGGCGAATCCACAATAACAGCGGTATAGGTGAAAGTATTTATTCCGACATAATTAAATCAATGAGTGAATCAATGTGAACTTGCATCACATTAAGGCATGGAACTGATAAATCAATTCCTTTGAAAATCAATGGGAGTTCTGTGCATCCAAGTATGATTGTGTCAACGTTCTCATCTTGAATGATTCGTTCTGCAATTGTTCGAAAGTTGTTTTGAGTATCAGATACAACTTTCCCAAGTTCCAGTTCTGTTTCAATTTTTCTACCAATATACTCTTTCTCTGCCGCATCCGGTGTAATGACTTCGATACCTTTAGATTCGAAAGATTGCTGAAAAAAGGTTCCGTTCATGGTTGGAAGAGTTCCTAACAGGCAAACTTTTCTGTATCTGTGTGCTTTGGCAAATTCACTTGCGGTATCTACCATACTAACAAGCGGTACAGGAGATACTTTCGATAATGCATCAAAAACAATATGTGTTGTGATTCCGGTTAGAGCAGCGTATTGTACTCCTGCTGCAGAAAGTTGATTGATACCGTTGAGAAGATAATCTGTCAACCCATCATAATCCTGATTTTTGCATAAATTGAGTACGTCAAATACATTAAGACTTTCTATGGTGATATTGGGAAAGAAATTTTGACCACTTTTTTTCTGTACGCCATATTCTATGCTGCGATAATATTCAATGGTGGATTCTGGCCCTATTCCACCAATTAATCCTAACTTTTTCATTAATTTTACCTCTGAGTTTAGGAAAGTCTGCAAATATGTTCGTCTTCATGAATGCCTTGTGCAAAGCTTCTAATGACTTTCCTGACGGAATGGCATGTAGATATTCCACGGTACATTTATAAGAGTATAGTCTGTTTTTTAAATTCCTGTCCGATCTTATTCTGTTCTTTCATGCATGCAATAAATTTCTCACGGGTCACATCTTGCGGGCGGTACTGCCATTCGGTGGAAGTAAGAATTCTATCTGCCATGAGATCAAATTCATCTTCGGTGATATCGATATCATCGAAGCATACCGGAAGACCGATGCTTGCATTGAATTTCATGATCGTATCACGGAGAGTGTTCGCGCCTTCATAGGTGAGCAGGCAGAGAACACCGAGAGATACGACTTCGCCGTGCAGGTGTTCGTGACCATGACGCGTGATCGTGGAGCCGTTATAGACACAGTGCGCGAGGGAGGAATTGTAGTAATAATCCGGAATATGAGTCGTCATATTGGAAACGATACCGGTGGAGACGATGATATCCAAAGTGACCTGCATGAGGGCATCGCTGACTTTGTGCGCTTTTAAGGATGCGAGTGCCTCTTTTCCATAATCCAGGAGCGGTTGTGTGCAGACTTTGCTGAGCTGGACACCCATTAACGGAGTATGGCTTAAGTGCTTACCTTTGCTGGAAAAAACAGCCTCACATTCTTTGGAGAGGGCGTCGCCGATTCCGGCCCAGAGGAGGTCATAAGGAGAATCCGCAATCACGGCGGTATTGATGAAGGTATGATTCGCAAGCTTCGGATAATAATATTCCCGGAAGGTGCCGTTGGCATTGTAGATGACACAGATGGCAGTCACGGCTGCGCAGTTGCTGGCAACGGTCGGGAAAGTAAATAACGGTTTGTCAAGTTCGTTTGCTACATATTTTGCGGTATCGCAGGCTCTTCCTCCACCGACACCGAAGATGATGTCTGCCTCGCGGACAGCCGGATTCGCGATCAATGCGTTGCCGTTCTCGTAGCTGGAATCACCGCCGTACCAGATGAAATCCGTGATCTCAAGATCGGATCCCTTAATGCCTTCTAAGAGTGCATCTTTTGATTTTGCCATAGCGGTTTTACCGCCGATCACGACTGCCTTTTTTCCATAGTTTCTTGCGACGTATGGAAGTTCCTTGTAACAATCTTCACCGATGGAGTAATTAGGAAGATATACACTGTAACTCATTTGCTTCTGCCTTTCTTGTTGTGTGCTGACAAATATCCGGAATAAACAAGATCTGTCAGATTGTGGGGGTAACTGTTAGAGGATAGAATAAACTGTCCAGAGGCGTTACGGTTGATAGTAAAGATTTGTCATCAAAATGGATAACATATCAATATTATAGGCGCTTGGAAAAATAATTCAAGATGTTCTTAAATTATGTCCTTTAAATTTTCCTGCCATTGCACATCACATTGTGCTACTGCAGAAAACCAATGCATGTATGATCATGATTATGCACGAGGAGTGTGAGAGAAATAAGAAGATGCCAGATAGTTTCTAACTGTTCCAGCGGATTTTGAAAATAAGGAATATTTGAACAGGAAAATAAGTTCACAATTAATTCACAAAAAATTAGCACTCACCTCTTGACAGTGCTAATCATATGTGTTATATTACATACAGAACAAAGGAAGAGAGAAAGAAATCAAAGGGATGCAAAAAGTCCTGGAGATTTTCAGAATCTCCCAGACAATAGATTTCAGATATTCTGATTGGAGGAATGATTTATGTATATGCCGAGTATTTTTGGAGAGAGTTTATTTGATGATATGTTCCCGTTTGATGACAGCTTCTTTGCTTCTAAGAAGAATCCGCTGTATGGCAAGAATGCTTCGAGAGTCATGAAGACTGATATCAAGGAGAATGAAGGTTCCTATGAACTGGACATCGATCTTCCGGGATTCAAGAAAGATGAGATCACTGCAGAATTGAAGGATGGTTATCTGACCGTCAGCGCTGCTAAGGGCCTTGATAAGGATGAGGAAGATAAGAAAGGTCACTATATCCGTCAGGAGCGTTATTCCGGAGCAATGAGCAGAACCTTCTATGTTGGCGAAGATGTAAAGCAGGAAGATATCAAGGCTAAATTTGAAAATGGTATCTTAAGCCTGTCCGTTCCGAAACCGGTTGAGCAGAAGAAGGTTGAAACTTCTAAGCGTATTGCGATCGAAGGTTAAGGAAGCGTGGCAGACAGTGAAAGCTGCCTGCGGTGTATGGCATCAATGAAAATAACCTGTAGCTGAAAAGGACCGTTGCCTTTGCAGAGAGATCTGTGGGGCAGCGGTCCTTTTTTGTGTAACAGGAAATTCATGGGAATTCTCTGTTACATAAAAAGGCACTGACGTGCCAAAGATGCGCACTCGCGCGAAGGTGTAGATTGTCGCAAGCGACCGCGCGAGGCGTGAGAATCTGCCAAGGCACATTCTTTTATATAAAAGGTACAACTGCACGTTATTGGTTTATATATCCATTTATGATAGAATAGTAATAGATAAAAAGCATGCATTTATGAGCGGCGTGAGCTATGGTGCTGTAAAAAGATTTGAATTGAGGAACGGAAAGTGTCAGGGAAGAGAGAAATAAACGGGGTTTTTATGATCCCATTCGGATTGGTGGCAGGATTTGCAGACGGGCAGGAGATTCGGATCACGGAGATTGCGGAACATGGATTTTGTTTTCGGACATTGGATGAGATCCGCGAAGTGAAGAGATTCCGGATCTGTTTTTATGATGGGTTCAACGGGATGAAGACGGGAGACCAGGAGAAGAAAAGCAGGGATCCGTATACGGAAGTTGAGATCCATTCTTTTGAGATGGAAGTGCGTGTGGAAGATGGACTGGGAATTCCGGTATATGTGTATTCGGTATTTGTGGAGCAGGAGAAATACCGGGAATGCGCCGGAAGCCTGATCCTTTGGTATGACAGATTTGTGCGGCTGAAGCTGGAGTGCGAGGACGGGGAGCTTGCAATGGCGCTTACCGGGTATCCGGCCAAAAAGGATGAACAGTTTGCAGAGAATTTCATCGAACAGAAAAAAGAGTGGTTCGGTGAAGGAGAAGACAGGGCGAGGCAGGAAAAGCGGAATACAGGAAGCTATTGCTGCGGTGATTTTACGGAATCAAAAAGGAATGACTTTGAAGATAGAATGACAGTAGAAAAGCGAATAGAAAATCAGTCAGGTATAAGGGAAAATTGCATCGCAGCAGGAGATTTTGAACTCAAAGAATACAAAGAACATAAAGAATACAAAGAATATAAAGAGCAGGAACGGAAGAATACCGAAGTTGCTGTGGAATTGGACCGTCCGGAGCTTTATGAGCGGTATTTATCCATGAAATTCCGCGATTTTATGGACTGGTACTGGAACGTGAATGGGGCTAAAGAGCTGGGAAAACGAATGCCGGTTTCAGAGCGGATTTATGTGGGAAATGCCTTCTGCCATCTGTTGTTTCCTGAAAAGCGGCAGTTATTTGAGATCCTTAAAAAAGCAGAGTCGGAAGGTCTGGCTGTGACAGTTACATTTTCATATCTGCGGGAGTTTATGCTGAAACCTGTGGAAAACCTGTTGGACGAGCTGGAAGAGTGGTGCAGAAACCGGGAGACATTTCTGGAGATTGCGGCAAACGACTGGGGCCTGCTGGAGCTTTTGAGAGAGCGGAAGGACCGAAAAGAAGTTTTTGTGCCGTGCATGGGGACTCTGTTAAATAAAAGAAAAAAGGATCCACGGATGGGATACAAGCAGGGAGATACAGGATATTTTCGGGAGAACAGCCTGAATGCGGAATTTTACCGGACGTATCTGAGGGACACGTTCGGGATCCGGCGGTACGAGTGGGAGTCCTGCGGGTACAGGCAGAAATTTCCGGAAGGAAAGAACAGCATCCATGTTCCGTTTTATCAGACGAACACCTCCCAGTATTGCACGCTGTATGCTGTATGTAAAAATGGAGAGCGAGGAAAGCAGGAACTTCCGGAATCGTGTCCGGGATATTGCAGAGAGAAAGTCTTTCTGTATCCAAAGCATTTGAAGATGGCGGGGCGGTATAATTCGCTCTTCGCGCTGGATGGGAGTGCAGTTTCCGGAATGATGGATATGGAAATGTGGAAAAAACAGGGAATTGACAGACTTGTGGTGAATCTGCTGTAATGAGGCAGTTTGCACTGTTTAAGCTGCATATAAGGAGAGATACCATGAAAATTATAGCGGGACTTGGGTCTATCGATGAATATGTACGGTACGTCGAGGCCGGGGCGGATGAGTTTTTCTGCGGATATGTACCTTATGAGTGGAATAGAAAATACGGGACGATCCTGCCGCTAAACCGTCGCGAGGTTCTTGGCATCAACGTGCAGATCGGGGCGGAGAGTGAGTTGAGGATTCTGGCGGCGCTGGTGAGAAAATATGGGAAGCCGGTACATCTGACGTTTAATTCGCTTTATTATACGCCGGAGCAGTACCCGGAGATCGCGGATGTCCTTCGCCGGTGTATGGCGCTTGGATTCTCAAGCTTTATTATCGCGGATCCGGCATTGCTGATCTACCTGAAAAATAATGGGATCCGCTGTGAGATCCACTTGAGTGGGGAGACGGCAGAGGTAAACAGCCGGATGTCAGATGTATTTGACCGATTGGATGTAGACCGGCTTATCTTTCACAGGAAGAACAGCTTCGCGGACATGGAGTCAGTGATCCTGCATGAGAGGGAAAAGGGCAGCAGGGGCGTATGTGAATTTGAGGCATTTGCGTTAAACGAGCTCTGCCAGTTTTCGGGGGCGTTCTGCAATTCCCTGCACTGCGACGAGATGGGACACCTGTGCCGGGTACCGTATCAGATAGGAAAAGTTAAAGGAAATAGAGAGAAAAAAGAAGAATGCTTAGAAACAGAGAAGCTGATCTCACGGACGGAGAGCTCAGAGAATGATGTGAATGACGAGCAGAGCACAGATAAACCGAACGAAGATGATGAGGAACGGATGTATGATCCCGATGGCTATCTCTGCGGTGCGACAGGTTGTGGGCTCTGCGCCCTGTATCGGCTGCAAAAGGCCGGAATCACCCATTTGAAGCTTGTGGGGCGCGGAAATTATGTGGATTTTATGGAAAAGGATATCCGGAACCTGAAGACAGCTCTGGATATCCTTGAGCATGTGGATACGGAAGAGGAATATATCAGGAACATGAAACGAACGTTGTTTCCGTATGGATGCAGTGGACTGTGTTATTATAGAGAAACGGAATCAGTTGCCGGGAAGACAATTTAAATACGGTGTGCAGGAAACCGGATTGGAAGCATATTAACACTCGATGGCTACCTTGATCACACCATCCATCTTATTCTCAAAGAGTGTGTAAGCTTCTTCGATCCTGTCTAATGGATATGTGTGTGTGATAAGCGGTTCTGTATTCAGTTTGCCCTCTGCGATCAGCCGCAGTGTTTCCTCACAATTGCAGCCGTCTACACCGCCGGTCTTGAAGGTGAGGTTCTTTCCGTACATATCCGGCAGCGGCAGTGTCTGAGCCTTGTCATAAAGAGCAACGATCGTCACGATTGCATTTGGTCTTGCACATTCCCATGCAAGGCGAAACGTGGATTCGGCTCCTGCAACTTCGAGAACGACATCTGCTCCTCCATGGTCACTGTTGGCACGGACATAATCTGCACAAGCTTCGGGTAATACGGTAAGGATTTCCGGATAGTGCTCATGGATAAAGCGGATTCGGCCTTCGTCTTTTTCACAGACGATGATATGTTTCGGCTTCTTCAGCATGACACAGAGCAGCGTACAGATGCCCGTAGGTCCGGCTCCGATGATCAATACCGTATCCTTCTCTTTGATCTCAGAAATACGAGCTGCCCAGAAACCGGTGGCAAGAACATCTCCGACCAGCAAAGCCTGACGGTCTGTAACATGATCCGGGATTTTATTTAATCCCTGATCTGCAAACGGTACGCGAACATATTCTGCCTGTCCGCCATCGATCCGGCATCCGAGAGCCCAGCCGCCATTCTGATCGGTACAGTTGTTTACATAACCATGCCTGCAGAAAAAACATTCCCCGCAGAAGGTTTCCACGTTTACAGTGACTCTGTCACCGGGCTTCACATTTGTTACGGCGCTGCCGACATCTTCAACGATACCGACCATTTCATGTCCGACGGTTATACCCGGCACAGCACGGGGGACGCTTCCATGTTTAATGTGCAGGTCACTTGAGCAGATGCTGGCAAGCGTTACCTTTACAATGGCATCCCGTTCATCCATAAGAACAGGCTTCGGTTTTTCCATTAATTTAAATTTTCCCTTGGAAACATAAGTATACGTCTGCATTTTTTTCCATCACTTTCTTTTTTTATTGATCTGTTGTAACTGTTCAGCAGGTCTGCGCTGACCGTAATAAAACACAGGCTTGAAGGAAAAAATCCCATCGGCGAAGATGATTTGGAATGGCTTTTTTCATGTGGATCGCGGATGTCTGCTTTCCGGCAGTGTAGATATATTATAACACGAATATGCACGGATAGATACAAAATTCCCTTTCCGGATCCGGAATAATACAATATGGTTATAGAATGAAGGAAACCCAAAGAAAGCCACAGGTGATCGGATAAGGTGTGTCAAAGACCCGAGAATAGATCGTGTTACATTTTTATTGATTTGTTTATTGACTGATGGTAAAATAATAATAGATAATATATTATATATTTTGAATATAATCATATGATAATAGATAAAATATTATCTAATAAAAGTATAAAAAACGGAATCGAAAGTGGGAAAGATTATGGAAGGTTTTATATGGGAGACAGCGAAAGAACTGGATCTGAAGTTGGCGCAGAGGGTTCGCAATATTAGAAAACGGCGTTCAATCTCGCAGGAGAAGATGGCGTCGATGAGCGGTGTGAGTTATGGTTCTGTTAAAAGATTCGAGTCTACCGGTCAGATATCTTTGTTGTCTCTGACGAAGATCGCAATGGCACTGGATATTGCGGATGAACTTAGGAATATTTTTTCGCAGGTACCATACAGAGACATAAAGGAGGTCATAAATGAAACAAGATAATGCGCTGCAGGTGTATTATGATGAAAAACTTGTGGGGACATTGGCCATGACAGCAAATCGAAAAGCAGCATTTCAGTACACCGATGAATGGCTGGAACATGGATTTTCGATCAGCCCGTTTTCTCTGCCGTTAAAAAAGCAGGTGTTTGTGCCCACAAAGGATTATTTTGGCGGCCTTTATGGCGTGTTTGCGGACAGTCTTCCGGATAATTGGGGAAGATTGCTGCTAAATCGTCTGCTTCGTGAGCATAAACAGAATCCGGATAAACTGACGATTTTAGACCGCCTGGCAATCGTTGGAAAATCAGGAATGGGTGCGTTGACGTATTATCCAGAAAGAAAATTTCCAGAGCAGCAGGATAATCCTGACCTGGATGAACTGGCGCGGGAGTGTCAGAAAATATTGAACACAGAATATACAGACAAACTTGACGAATTGTACCGGCTTGGAGGAACGAGCGGAGGAGCAAGGCCGAAGATCATGACTTCGATCGGAAATGAAGAGTGGATCATAAAATTTCCGGCCCATGTAGATGGAAAAGATGCGGGAAAAATGGAGTATGATTATTCATGTTGTGCCCGGAAATGTGAAATTACGATGAGTGAGACAAAGTTGTTCCCATCTGGAATCTGTAAAGGCTATTTTGGAACCAGGCGGTTTGACAGAGTCCCTGATCAAAATGGAATAAAGCGAGTCCATATGCTGACAGCTGCAGCGCTTCTCGAACTGGACTTTGAACAGCCGAGTCTTGATTACCACAGTCTGATGAAACTTACGAAGATATTGACGAAGGATCATTATGCGGATGTGGAAAGTATGTTTCGAAGAATGTGTTTTAATGTTTTTGCGCATAACAGAGATGACCACTCAAAAAATTTCACCTATTTGTATGATGAAGAAAAAGATCAGTGGAGACTGAGCCCTGCATACGATCTTACTTATAGTAATACGTACTATGGGGAACACACAACGACCGTTGACGGAAATGGAAAAGATCCGGGAAGAAAAGAATTATTAGCTGTTGGCACTACGGCTGGAATGAAGAAGAACCGGTGTATAGAAATTATTGATGAGATCGAGAAGTGTGTGGGAGAGATGCTTGGCGACTACCTATAGAATGCGTTCTACTATGAGCCTGAAAAGTTACAATGTTTCAATGAAATACACAATTAATTCACAAAAAAATTAGCACTCACCTCTTGACAGTGCTAATAATATGTGTTATATTACATGCAGAACAAAGGAAGAGAGAAAAAATCAAAGGATCTCAAGGAGTTCCCAAGATTGGAAAATCTTCTGAAGTTCTTTCAGATAGATGACAAACAAGAAAACAGGAATTCTGATTGGAGGAATGATTTATGTATATGCCGAGTATTTTTGGAGAAAGTTTATTTGATAATATGTTCCCGTTTGATGAGAAGTTCTTTACAGAAAAGAAGGATCCGCTGTATGGTAAGAATGTATCCAGACTGATGAAGACAGATGTCAGAGAGACAGAAAAGACGTATGAGCTTGATATCGATCTTCCGGGATTTAAGAAAGATGAGATCCAGATTGAACTGAAGGATGGTTATCTGACCGTCAGTGCCGAGAAAGGTCTTGATGAGGATGAGGAAGATAAGAAAGGCAAATACATCCGCAAGGAACGTTATGCAGGTGCTCTGAGCAGAACCTTCTATCTTGGCGAGGAGATTCGGGAAGAGGAGATTAAGGCGAAATTCGAAAACGGTATCCTGAGTGTATCGATTCCGAAAGAGGAAGAGAAGAAGGTTGAAGGTCCGAAGCACATTTCCATCGAAGGGTGATCTGACAGCCCCGAGCGGTAACGATACAGAAACGCGTGCGAAGCTGCCACGTATCTGAAAGATTAAGCCGCCCGGCGGATGAAAATTTCGCTGGGCGGTATTACTGACAACAAACACAACAAGTACTTCAGAATTGAAGGGAGGCTTGCGATCATGAATATCAGCAAATTTACACAGAAATCAGTGGAAGCAGTCCAGAACTGCGAGAAGCTGGCTTATGAATATGGAAATCAGCAGATCGACCAGGAACATCTCCTGGTGAGTCTGTTAAAGTTAGATGACAGCCTGATCTTAAAGCTGATCACGAAGATGGGAATCTCCGGTGAGCAGTTTACAGATGAGGCGGAAGCATCACTTAAGAAGCTGCCGAAGGTATCCGGAGGCGGACAGGTTTATCTGACTCAGGACCTCAATAAAGTCCTGATCGACGCCGAGGACGAGGCAAAGGCGATGGGAGACGAATATGTTTCCGTCGAGCATCTGTTTTTATGCCTGTTAAAAGAACCGAACAGGGCAATAAAGGAACTGTTCCGCACCTACGGGATCGACCGGAATAAATTCTTACAGGCATTGTCCACGGTTCGCGGCAACCAGAGAGTTACCAGTGATAATCCGGAGGCAACCTACGATACCTTAAATAAGTATGGTTCCGATCTTGTAGAAAAGGCAAGAGACCAGAAGATGGACCCGGTGATCGGCCGTGACGCTGAGATCCGGAACGTGATCCGGATCCTTTCCAGAAAAACGAAAAACAACCCGGTTCTGATCGGTGAACCCGGTGTTGGTAAAACCGCTGTTGTAGAAGGTCTTGCACAGCGTATCGTCCGCGGCGATGTCCCGGAGGGATTAAAGGATAAGAAATTATTCTCCCTGGACATGGGCGCACTCGTTGCAGGTGCAAAGTACCGTGGTGAGTTTGAGGAACGTCTAAAAGCCGTCCTCGATGAGGTGAGAAAGAGCGAAGGACAGATCATCCTGTTCATCGATGAGCTTCACACGATCGTCGGTGCCGGAAAGACCGAAGGTTCCATGGACGCCGGCAACATGTTAAAGCCGATGCTGGCCCGCGGCGAGCTGCACTGTATCGGTGCGACGACACTCGACGAGTACCGGAAATACATTGAAAAAGATCCGGCTCTGGAACGTCGTTTCCAGCCGGTCATGGTAGATGAGCCGACGGTTGAGGACACGATCTCGATCCTCCGTGGCTTAAAAGACCGCTATGAGGTTTATCATGGCGTCAAGATCACGGACTCCGCGCTTGTTGCAGCGGCGACATTGTCCAACCGTTACATCACAGACCGTTTCCTTCCGGATAAAGCGATCGACCTTGTCGATGAAGCGTGTGCAATGATCAAGACGGAGCTCGATTCCATGCCGACCGAGCTGGATGAACTTTCCAGAAAGATCATGCAGCTTGAGATCGAGGAGGCAGCTCTCAAGAAAGAGACAGACCATTTAAGTCAGGAACGCCTTGCGGATCTTCAGAAGGAGCTGGCGGAGCTCCATGACCAGTTCGCGACTCAGAAGGCCCAGTGGCAGAACGAGAAGGCGACGGTTGATAAGCTTTCCTCCATCCGTGAGGAGATCGAGGCAGTCCATCGTCAGATCCAGGATGCACAGCAGAAATATGATCTGAATAAGGCAGCAGAGCTCCAGTACGGTAAGCTTCCGCAGCTTGAAAAAGAGTTGAAGGAAGAGGAGGAGAAGGTAAAGAACGCAGATCTGAGCCTTGTCCATGAGAGCGTTACCGAAGATGAGATCGCAAGGATCATCTCCCGCTGGACGGGCATCCCGGTTGCAAGACTCACGGAAAGTGAAAGAAACAAGACCCTTCATCTGGACGATGAGCTCCACAAACGTGTTGTCGGTCAGGATGAGGCAGTTGAGAAGGTTACAGACGCGATCATCCGTTCCAAGGCCGGGATCAAGGATCCGACAAAGCCGATCGGCTCCTTCCTGTTCCTCGGACCTACCGGTGTCGGCAAGACAGAGCTTGCAAAGACGCTTGCGGCAAGTCTGTTTGATGATGAGAACAATATGGTCCGGATCGATATGAGTGAATACATGGAGAAATACTCCGTATCCCGCCTGATCGGAGCGCCGCCAGGATATGTCGGATACGATGAGGGTGGTCAGCTCACAGAGGCAGTCCGCAGAAAACCGTATTGTGTCGTTTTGTTCGATGAGATCGAGAAGGCACATCCGGATGTATTCAATGTTCTGCTTCAGGTCCTCGATGATGGACGTATCACAGATTCCATGGGCAAGACCGTGGATTTCAAGAATACGATCATTATCCTGACCTCCAACATCGGTTCCCAGTATCTGCTTGACGGTATCGATGAGAACGGTGATATCAAGCCGGAGGCAAAGGCTGAGGTCATGAACGATCTGCGTGCCCACTTCCGTCCGGAGTTCCTGAACCGTCTTGATGAGACGATCCTCTTCAAGCCGCTTACAAAGAACAACATCGGAAGCATCATCGATCTGCTTGTTGACGATATCAACAAGCGTCTGGCGGATAAAGAACTTGTGGTTGCACTTTCCGATTCTGCAAAGCAGTTTATCGTGGACAACGGTTATGATCCGGTATACGGCGCAAGACCGCTTAAGAGATATCTGCAGAAGAATGTGGAGACTCTGGCAGCCCGCCTGATCCTGTCGGATGGTGTCCATACCGGAGATACGATCAAGATCGACGTGGTCGACGGAAAGCTCAACGCGTCCGCGGAGAGAGGAACAAAAGAATAATCAGAAAACCGGATTCCGGGCGGGGGCTTTGAAGGCAGCCTGGGATCTGGATAAAAGAAAACTTCATCCTTGGAGTTTTTCAGACCGGTATCACAGCCTGAAAAACTTCCGAAGATGAAGTTTTTTAGTGTGTTTCTCCTCCAATCACTTTGATATCCTGTTCATATTCAACAGCGGCCTTCACCGCCGCCTCCAATGCAGCCGTAATATCCGCAATGGCCATAGACGGGGTTGCCGGTTTATTGACAACCTGAGAAACAGCATACGGAACGTGGATAAAGCCGCCGCGTACATTTGGAAATTCCTTTTGGATATAGTATAAAATTCCGTACATGACATGGTTGCAGATATAAGTTCCTGCGGTATTGGAGAGGGTAGAAGGATAACCGGCATTTCGGATCTCCTGAACCATCGCCTTCACCGGAAGATTGGAGAAATAAGCGGCATCTCCATCTGCAAAGATTGGTTCATCGATGGGCTGGTTTCCTTCGTTATCCGGGATCCTTGCATCTGTTACATTGATCGCAACACGCTCCGGAGTCACGCCGAACCGTCCGCCGGCCTGGCCGATGCTGATGACGATATCCGGGCGGAGCTCCATCATCTTTTCATGGACCTTCGCAATGGATTTATTGACAACGGTCGGGATCTGCAGCTTCGTGATCTTTGCTCCGGCGATCTCGTCTTTCATGGCTTTTACGGCTTCCCATGCCGGATTAATCGGCTCTCCGCCGAAGGGGTCGAACCCGGTGATCAGTACGTTCATGTAAATTCCTCACTTTCTTTACAGCCGCCTCTGCAACGCGGGGGATTTTCGGGCTGGAAAATTCATACCCGTGATATTAACGGCATATTTTCTCAGGAGACTTATTTGACAAACAGAGTCTCCGACGTTATGATAGATAAGGATATTATACAGGAAAATAAAAGAATTCGCAAACACAATTCCTGTACACGGACAGGGATTTTCTAATGCGCACTCGCGCAAAGATGCAGACTGTCGCAAGCGACCGCGCGAGGCGCGAGAATGTGCCAAGGCACATTCTTTTTTATTGAAAATCCCGTACGGTACAGAGACGCAAAAACAGATAGAAAAGAGGAAAAATTATGTTTCGCAGAATCGGAAAAAATGATCCATGCTGGTGTGGAAGCGGGAAGCCATATTGTGAGTGCCATATGACATTTGACCAGAAGATCAGTCGTGCCCGCTTCACAGGCCACGAGGTTCCGTCCCACAAGATCATTAAGACACCGGCACAGATCGAGGGGATCCGTGAGAGCGGAAAACTGAATGTGGCGGTCCTTGACTATGTGGCGGAGCACATCAAGGCAGGAGTTACCACGGAGGAGATCGATCAGTGGGTATACGACTTTACGACAAAACATGGCGGGATTCCTGCACCGTTAAATTATGAGGGATTCCCAAAGAGCGTGTGCACCTCCATCAATGATCAGGTATGCCACGGAATTCCGTCCAAGGATGTTGTCTTAAAAGACGGTGATATCATTAACGTGGATGTCTCCACGATCCTTCACGGATATTTCTCTGATTCGTCCAGAATGTTCCTGATCGGCAATGTGGACCCGGAGAAGGAAAAACTTGTCCGCGTCACGAACGAAGCTGTGGAAAAGGGTCTCGAGCAGGTAAAACCGTGGGGATTCTTAGGAGATATGGGGCAGGCTGTCCATGACTACGCGAAGAAGAATGGTTACACCATTGTCGAGGAAGTCGGCGGTCACGGTGTCGGCCTTGAGTTCCATGAGGATCCGTTTGTAAGCTATGTGACAAGACGGGGCGAGGAGATGCTTATGGCACCGGGGATGATCTTTACCATCGAGCCGATGATCAACATGGGCCGCCCGGATATCTTTGTGGATGACAGCAACGGCTGGACGATCTATACCGATGACAGGCTTCCGTCCGCCCAGAGGGAAATCATGGTACTCGTGACAGAGACCGGACATGAGGTCCTTGCGTGGTAGAAAAACAGGGAGAAAAACCGTTACTGTTTGCGCAAGGCGTAAACAGTGACGAAAAACCTGATGGAAAATAGGAAAAATCCTTGAATAGTATCTGAAAATTCGGTATAATATAGTCAAATAACAGTAAACGTGAGATTTGAATAAGGAGGATCGTGTATGGAGTTAAAGTATGACAAAATTCAGACGACCGGTACAGATACCCCGTTAAAAATCGTAAAGGGACATTTTGCAACGAATCATGCCCACACGAATTACTATTTTGACCTGACGACGGTAAAGAGCCGTCTGAGTGAGGCTGGAGGAATTGCCCAGGCACTCGTACATATGTATCTGTACGATATGATCGTTGATACGATCGTATGCATGGAAGGGACCGAGGTGATCGGAACCCTTCTTGCGCAGGAGCTGACAAAAGGCGGTTTCATGTCGAAGAACGCCCACAAGACGATCTACGTTATCAAACCGGAGTTCAACAGCAACAGCCAGATCGTGTTTAAGGACAATTACCGCGCAATGATCAACGGAAAGAATGTGCTGATCCTCACCGCGACCGTAACAACGGGCTTGACGATCAACAAGGCGATCGAGGGTGTCCAGTACTATGGAGGAATTATTCAGGGGATCTCCGCAGTATTCAGCGCACTTGAGAATGTCAACGGAATTCCGATCAAGTCGGTATTCGGATTAAAAGATGTTCCGGATTACCAGTACAGCGACTACAGAAACTGCCCGTTATGTAAGGAAGGAAAGAAACTGGATGCGCTGATCAATCCGTATGGATATTCAAAACTGTAAAAATAATTTGAAATAGGAGCAGCTCTGCAGGCCGGGGAAATCCCGGTGCCTGCAGAGCTTTTTCTTTTAACAGGGAACTCCGATGAATTCCCAGTTAAACAAAAAGGCACTGACGAGCCAGCGATGTTACATAACTCTGGTTCATACAAGTTATAAAAAGAAACTACTTGCAATTTCTGACAAAGTGCTTATAATAAAACATAGCAACATTGCTGAAAGGCAACTGGAAAGGAGACGCAAAGATATGACGAATCTTATTCTACTCGCAGTCGTGATTCGAATTATCGTCAGCATTATCGTCGTGGACGGGAATGCTTATTTGCGTTATACTGAATCCGGGATTGCCTGATAGAAACTTGAAAGAACAAGTTACGAAAGAAAGCAAAGCCTTACAGTGTAACGCTGTAAGGCTTTTTTATACCTGAATTTTAATACGGACATTTGTCCGTGCCCAGAAAAGAAAAAGGCGGGAATGTCTGACAGAGCCGGACATTCCTGTGAGAAATAAGATGAGGGGAAAACAGCTATGAAAATGAACGGAGCGCGGATCCTGGTGGAAGAGCTGATCCATCAGGGCGTGAGAGTGATCTTCGGATATCCGGGGGGAGCAGTACTTGATATCTACAATGAACTCTATCTTGCGTCTGACCGCATCGGACATGTCTTAACGGCCCACGAGCAGGGAGCTGCCCATGCCGCTGACGGATATGCGAGAGCAAGCGGAAAGACCGGCGTGGTACTCGCTACAAGCGGACCGGGCGCGACAAACTTGGTAACGGGAATTGCGAACGCCTACCTTGATTCCGTACCGATGGTCGCGATCACCGGAAATGTCGCGGTGAACAGCCTTGGTAAGGATTCCTTCCAGGAAGTCGATATCGTCGGGATCACGCAGCCGGTGGTCAAACACAACTTTATGGTCCGTGACATCAAGGACCTCCAGAGAACGATCATCGAGGCATTTGAGATCGCAAATTCCGGAAGAAAAGGACCGGTCCTCATCGATATCCCGAAGAACGTCCAGTCCGCAGAATATGAATACGTGGAGGACTTAAAGGTCCCGAGCGTTGTGAAAAAACCGAGAAAATCCGAGTGCGGAAATATCGACGAAGTCGTAGAGATGATCAAAAAAGCGAAAAAGCCGTTTATCTATGCAGGCGGCGGTGTCGTTGCGGCGGGAGCACAGGATGAGGTCCTGGAGCTCTCAAAGAGAGTCGATGCGGCGATCGGACTTTCCATGATGGGGATCACATCCGTTCCGGCCTCCTACCCGTTAAACCTCGGAATGTGCGGAATGCACGGAAAATATCCGTCGATCAAGGCACAGTCCGAATGTGACCTGCTCCTTGCAGTCGGCGTAAGATTCTCCGACCGTGCAACGGGCGATTTAAACGAATATACAAAGAAATGCATGACGGTCCATATCGATATCGACCGTGCGGAGATCGGAAAGAACGTCAGTCCTGACGTGAGCCTCTGGGGCGATGTGAAGGAGATCCTCGATAAGATCCTGGAAGAACTCCCGGAGGAAAGGCATCCGGAGTGGGTGAACGAGCTTGAGGGCTACAAGAACGAGATGATCCTCCCGGCACCGAAACCTTACGGACCGGAAGCCATCATCGAGGAAGTCCACAAGCACTGTACCGAGGACACAGTGGTCGCTACCGACGTCGGACAGCACCAGATGTGGACCATGCAGTTCTACCCGTTTGAAAAGCCGCACACGCTTCTCACTTCCGGCGGTCTCGGAACCATGGGATACGGTCTCGGAGCAGCCATTGGCGGATGCATCGCAGCGAGAGGCAGAAGAACCGTTCTCTTCACCGGAGACGGAAGCTTCGGAATGAACTTAAACGAGATGGCAACGGCGGTGAGTCAGGAACTCCCGATCACCATTGTCATTTTCGATAATGATGTCCTCGGAATGGTAAGACAGTGGCAGACAATTTTCTACGACTGTCACTATTCCCAGACGATCCTGGACAGAAAGACGGACTTCCCGGCTCTGGCGAAAGCCTTCGGTGCTGACGGATATGCGGTCTACACGATGGAAGACCTGCAGAAAGCCCTCGATGCGGCTGACAAATCCCAGGGACCGGTGCTGATCGACTGTCACATTGATATGGATGAGAAAGTCCTGCCGATGATCCCGCCGGGACGATCCATCAAAGACATGATTGTGGAAGGATAAGGTGACCATGGAAAACAAAGTTGAAAAGTTTGCGGTCGCCATGATCGTAAACAACCGCTTCGGCGTTTTAAACCGCATCGCCGGTCTTTACGCAAAGCGCTGCTATAATATTGATAATATCTCTGCAGGAACACTTGATGATCCGAACTATACGCGGATCACCATCGTCTCCACAGGAGATGAATATATGAAGGACCAGGTGGTCCGTCAGCTGGAAAAACTCATCGATGTCCGTGCTGTAACACTTTTGGAGCCGGAAAACACCGTATTTGCCCAGCATATGTACATCAAAATGCACCTGACAGGAAGCCACAGAGGTTCCAGCAAACATCAGGTACTGGATCTGATCAACGAGTACGGCGGAAAAGTCATAGACTTCGGTGAAGAGCATCTGACAGCCGAGATTACCGGAGACAGCAAAAAAGTTGAATCTTTTATTGAAAAAGTCAGAGATTTTGGTATATTAGAACTTAGCCGGTCGGGAGAGATCGCGATCGGTTTAGGGATAGACAACACATTACGTGTCGATCACAATGAAGAATAAGGAGAAGAAAAACTATGGCAACCATGTATTATGAGAGAGATTGTAACTTATCACTTCTTGACGGAAAGAAAGTAGCTGTTATCGGCTACGGTTCTCAGGGTCATGCACACGCTCTGAACTTAAGAGATTCCGGTGTTGATGTAGTAGTAGGTCTTTACGAGGGCTCCAAGTCCGCAGCAAAGGCAAAAGAAGACGGCTTCACAGTTATGCTCACAGCAGACGCTGTAAAGGCAGCAGATATCATCATGATCCTTGTAAACGATGAGAAGCAGGCAGCTCTCTACAAGAAAGATATCAAGGACAACCTTTCAGCAGGCAAGACACTTGCATTCGCTCACGGCTTCAATATCCACTTCAAACAGATCGTTCCGCCGGCAGATGTAAACGTGATCATGATCGCTCCGAAGGGACCGGGCCACACCGTTCGCTCCCAGTATGTAGGCGGTAAAGGTGTTCCGTGCCTCGTAGCTGTTGAGCAGGACCCGGCTGGAAACTCCATGGAAGTTGCTAAGGCATACGCTGCAGGCATCGGCGGAGCAAGAGGCGGTATCCTCGAGACAACATTTAAGGAAGAGACAGAGACAGACCTCTTCGGTGAGCAGGCAGTTCTCTGCGGCGGCGTTTGCGCATTAATGGAAGCTGGTTTCAACACACTTGTTGAGGCTGGTTATAAGCCGGAGAACGCATACTTCGAGTGCATCCACGAGATGAAACTGATCGTAGACCTGATCTTCAACGCTGGTTTCGAGGGAATGAGATACTCCATCTCCGATACTGCTGAGTACGGTGACTATGTAAGCGGTAAGAGAATCATCGGCGATGAAGCTAGGAAGGCTATGAAGCAGGTATTAACAGAGATCCAGGATGGTACATTCGCTAAGAACTGGATCCTTGAGAACCAGGTTGGCAGAACAACCTTCAACGCAGCAAGAGCAGCACACGCTGAGACACTTGCAGCTAAGACAGGCCGCGAGTTAAGAGCAAAGATGGGCTGGAAACAGACACAGGATCTTGACGAGGCTAAATAGTCGCGATAGCAATGAGCAGTGCGAATCCGACGAGGAAAGATTCCCGTTGTGCTTGCACATAAGTGAATCTTTGCCGGCGGATTCATAGGGCGAATGCCCGCGCACGAGCGGACACAAGTCCGCGAGTGTGGCACTGCGGGGCAGCGAATCCGACGAGGAAAGATTCCCGTTGTGCTCGCACATAAGTGAATCTTTGCCGGCGGATTCATAGGGCGAATGCCCGCGCACGAGCGGACGCAAGTCCGCGAGTGTGGCACTGCGGGGCAGCGAAACCCTAAAAAAATTCTTCAGGGCCAGGCATCACCGCCTGGCTTTGGGTTTCATAAGGAGAAAAATCATGAATTCAGATAAAGTAAAAGCTGGCGTAGAGCATGCGCCGCACCGTTCCCTTTTAAAGGCAGATGGATATAACGACGAGCAGATGCGTCGCCCGTTTATCGGCGTTGTAAACTCTTTCAATGAAGTAGCACCGGGACATATGCACTTACAGACTATCGCCCGTGCCGTAAAGGACGGCGTCCTTGCAGCAGGTGGAACACCGATGGAGTTCAATACCATCGGTGTCTGCGATGGTATTGCCATGGGCCATGATGGAATGCATTTCTCTTTAAGCTCCCGTGAGCTGATCGCAGATACCATCGAATGTATGGTAAAGGCACACTGCTTCGACGCACTCGTATTCATCCCGAACTGTGATAAGATCGTTCCGGGTATGTTAATGGCAGCAATGCGTCTGAACCTTCCGTGTATCTTCGTATCCGGCGGTCCGATGCTCTCCATCAACCAGAGAGATTTAAATACTGTATTCGAGGCAGTCGGCGCAAGAAAAGCAAATCTGATCAACGATGAGGAACTCGCTGAGATCGAGGGAAGCTCCTGTCCGGGCTGCGGTTCCTGTTCCGGTATGTTCACTGCAAACTCCATGAACTGCTTAACAGAAGTTCTTGGTCTCGGTCTTCCGGGAAATGGTACGATCCCGGCTGTATACGCAGAGCGTATCCGCCTTGCAAAGACAGCTGGTATGCAGGTTATGAAGCTGCTTGCCGATGATATCCGTCCGCGTGATATCGTAACACCGGCAGCATTTGAGAACGCGCTGACAACCGATATGGCTCTCGGCTGCTCCACAAACTCCGCACTTCATCTCCTTGCGATCGCTCACGAGGCTGATATCGCTCTTGATCTTCATATGATCAACGATATCAGTGAGCACACTCCGAACCTGTGCCATCTTGCACCGGCCGGACATCACCACATGCAGGATCTGATGGAAGCAGGAGGAATCTCCGCAGTATTAAAAGAGCTTCTCGATGCAGGAATGATCCAGGGACAGTGCAAGACTGTAACAGGAAAGACGGTTGCTGAGAACATTGCACATGCAGTAAACCGCAATCCGGAAGTGATCCGTCCGTTAGACAATCCATACACAAAGACCGGCGGACTTGCCGTCCTTTTCGGAAACCTGGCTCCGAACGGCGCGATCGTAAAGCGTTCCGCTGTAAAACCGGAGATGTTAGTCAACACAGGTACCGCAAAGTGCTTTGATTCCGAGGAAGAGGCGATCGCAGCGATCTACGCTGGAAAGATCGTTCCGGGCGACATCGTTGTCATCCGTTATGAGGGACCGGCAGGCGGCCCGGGAATGAGAGAAATGCTTTCTCCGACATCCGCGATCGTTGGTATGAAACTTGACACAACCGTTGCTCTTCTTACAGACGGACGTTTCTCAGGCGCATCCTGCGGTGCAGCTATCGGACATATCTCCCCGGAGGCAGCCGCAGGCGGCCCGATCGCTTACATCAAAGACGGCGACAAGATCGCGATCGACATCCCGAACTACAGCTTAAAGCTGCTTGTTTCCGATGAAGAGATGGAAGAGAGAAAGAAGACCATGAAGATCCGCGAGCCGAAGAAGCTGACAGGATACTTAAAGCGCTATGCGAAGAACGTATCCTCTGCGGATAAGGGTGCTATCGTAGAGTAATTTGATACCTAGGGTCAAAAGGTCGGAAGGCCTTTGGCAAGCTTGCTTGCAAAAGGCTTTTTGACCTTGGAACCCTGGTATCACATGATATATAAAAGGCGGCGGGCTTATTTTGGAAGCTGCGCCGCCTTTTTACCAGGTATCCGACGGAAAATGCCATACGGCAGTTTCTGAAGGCTGCCAGGTTTCGGAAAAATCCCCGGAAAGAGAGGAAACTATATGAACGAGATCGTATCAAACCTGCTCGTATACGGCAGCCTGCCGGAAGACTCGATCCTCTGGCAGCTTGCGGATATCTGTGAGAAACTGAAAGATGGAACAGAGACGAAGGCGGCGCTCAGAGGCCGCGTTTTCCACCAGGTGAAGAATCTTCTGACGGTTGCCACAGACTACGCTTTTGACAAGAACTTATGGCACAACTACCTGACATTCCTCCTGATCACGAATGAGAATCCGTTCAGCCTCGTCTGTGAGAAGATGGGGGCTCAGGAAGGAACGGTCAACAACTTTGTGACCCACGATTTCGACATGTTCAAGGAACTGTTCGATTACGATTTTTCCTGGCTGGAGAAAGAACTCTCCATCGATTGCTTCACACAGCTGACCCACTACCAGGCAATCCGCAAAAAAGAGCTGATGTACAATAAAAATGTCAGCGAGAAAGTGAGAACCTTAAGCGAGAAGCTTGAGACGGCCGAGTCAGGCGCAGATTTCTTCCAGTATGTGACGGAGTTCTACAAAGATTACGGTGTCGGCATGTTCGGACTCAACAAGGCATTCCGCATTGCTGAGAACAAGGACGGATCCGTCCGCTTCCTGCCGATCAACAACATGGATGCCGTTATGCTGGATGATCTCATCGGCTACGAGCTTCAGAAGAAGAAACTCGTGGAGAACACCCAGGCGTTCTGCGACGGAAAAGCGGCGAACAATGTGCTGCTGTACGGTGACAGCGGTACCGGTAAATCCACCAGCATCAAGGCTATCGTCAACCAGTTCTATTCACAGGGTCTGCGCATGATCGAGATCTACAAGCATCAGTTTAAGGATCTCTCCACGATCATCGCCCAGATCAAGAACCGCAACTACAAGTTCATCATCTACATGGATGATCTCTCCTTCGAGGAGTTTGAGATCGAGTACAAGTTCTTAAAGGCTGTTATCGAGGGCGGAGTCGAGACAAAGCCGGACAACGTGCTGATCTATGCCACATCCAACCGCCGTCACCTCATCAAGGAGACGTGGAAGGATAGAGAGGACATGGAACACAGCGAGGATCTGCACCGCTCCGACACCATGGAGGAGAAGCTCTCTCTGGTCAACCGCTTCGGCCTTTCTATCTTCTATGCGAAGCCGAACAAGGAAGGTTTCAACGAGATGGCGGTGGTTCTCGCGAGACGCGCAGGCATCACTCCGGAGGTTATGAGCGACGAAGAGATCTGCTACGAGGCGAACCGTTTCGAGATGCGCGGTGGCGGACTTTCCGGCCGTACAGCGCAGCAGTTTGCGAATTACCTGCTCACAATTAAATAAAAACGACAGAATACGAGAAGACCCGGTATGGAAACATGCCGGGTCTTTTTTATGTAACGGGAAATTCCGAGGAATTCCCCGTTACATAAAAAGGCACTGACGTGCCAAAGATGCACACTCGCGCGAAGATGTAGATCGTCGCAAGCGACCGCGCGAGGCGCGAGAATGTGCCAAGGCACATTCTTTTTAACATGTTTGCTGTTAAAAAATGTTAAGAAAAAAAGATATAGTACTAAAAATAGATACAAAGCTCGCAAAACAACGAAAAATCACGAATGATTTTGAAATTGTACACCTATTTCGGATTGGATTCGACAAGGGGGCAATACTATAATGTCTATATTCCTACCGGGGATGCTCAAAAAGAAAAATATCATGTCAGACGCCCGGCCGGAACGGGGAAAATGACCGAAAAAGAAACTTTATGTGTTACAGGAGGAGCATTATGGCAGAATTATCCATTGCGATTGCAGATGACAACAGACAGACTTTGAATTTACTTGGCGAAATTCTGGAAAAAGAAGATGGGATCCATGTAGTTGGGAAGGCGGATAATGGCGAGGACGCGTACAACATGATCGTCCGCACGAATCCGGATATTGTTCTCATGGATGTGATCATGCCGAGACTGGACGGAATTTCCGTCATGGAAAAAGTAAAAAACAACACGCAGATGAAGAACCACCCGTCCTTCATCATGGTGACGGCGGCCAGCAGCCAGGATGTGACAGAGGACGCGTTCCGGCTCGGAGCTAATTATTATATTATGAAGCCCTTCAACAGGGATATTATTCTGGATAAGATCCACAGAGTCTGTCGCGGTCGGATAAAAGCGGCAGGTGCGGTACATACGGATGTGAAGAAGGTACAGCCGTATCTTGATAAAGAGACCTATATAGAACAGAATCTCGAGACGGATGTGACCCAGATGCTGCATGAAATCGGAATTCCGGCCCATATTAAAGGATACCAGTATCTGAGAGATGCCATCATCATGTCCGTCCGGGATACGGAGATGCTGTCCTCTGTCACGAAGATCCTTTATCCGACCATCGCGAAGACCCACAAGACGACACCGAGCCGCGTGGAGCGCGCCATCCGCCATGCCATTGAGGTTGCCTGGGGCAGAGGAGAGCTTGATACCCTGAACAGCCTCTTTGGATACACGGTGAACGGCGGCAAGGGGAAACCGACAAATTCTGAATTTATTGCGCTGATTGCAGACAAAATTCGACTGGATTATAAACGTATCTGAAAAATCTGAAAAATCTGAAAAAGCAAAAAGACCCACTTTCTAATTTCCGAGGGATGTGTTATACTGAATCTAATAGCGGGGCATGGCATTTTTGCGGATTTTCCCTGCCATGGAGCAAAAAGTGGAAGGATGGGTTATCATGAAGAAAATATTGTTTGTCGCTTCCGAGGCTGTACCTTTTATCAAGACCGGCGGACTTGCCGATGTTGTGGGATCCTTACCGAAATGTTTTGATAAAGAATATTTTGATGTGCGGGTCATGATCCCGAAGTATCTCTGTATCAAGGATAAATTTTTGAGCAATCTTACTTATGTAAATCATTTTTATATGGATTACCTGGGACAGAGTCGTTATGTCGGAATTCTTGAATATGTATATGAAGGGATTACCTTCTATTTTATCGATAATGAGAGTTATTTCTGGGGCGATAAGCCATATGGTGATTGGTATTATGACCTGGAAAAATTTTCATTTTTCTCACAGGCAGCGTTATCCGCACTTCCTGTGATCGGATGGAGACCGGATGTGATCCACTGCCATGACTGGCAGACTGGACTGATCCCTGTATATTTAAAGGGAAGATTCGGAGAGGGAGAGTTTTTCCGCGGAATCAAGTCCGTCATGACGATCCACAACCTGAAATTCCAGGGCGTGTGGGATGTAAAGACGATCCAGAGATTCTCGGGACTCCCGGACTACTTCTTTACACCGGATAAGTTAGAGGCATACAAAGACGGAAATATGTTGAAGGGCGGTCTTGTGTATGCCGACGCGATCACGACGGTCAGCAACACCTACGCAGAGGAGATCAAGACCCCGTTCTACGGAGAAGGGCTTGACGGACTTATGCGGGCGAGATCCGGCGATCTCCGTGGGATTGTAAACGGTATCGACTATGATGTCTTCAACCCGGAGACGGATCCGGATATCGTTCAGAATTACAACGCGAAAAATTTCAGAAAAGAGAAAGTGAAAAATAAACGCGCGCTTCAGGAAGAGCTTGGTCTCGCGAAGGACGATAAGAAGTTCATGATCGGTATCGTCTCAAGACTCACGAACCAGAAAGGTCTGGACCTGATCCAGTGCGTGATGGACGAGATCTGTACGGATGATGCGCAGCTGGTCGTTCTTGGAACCGGAGACGAGAACTATGAGAATATGTTCCGCCATTACGACTGGAAATATCATGACCGCGTATCAGCGCAGATATACTACTCCGAGCCGCTGTCCCACAAGATCTACGCGGCCTGCGACGCGTTCCTGATGCCGTCCTTATTTGAGCCGTGCGGTTTGAGCCAGCTCATGGCGCTCCGCTACGGAACGGTGCCGATCGTCCGCGAGACAGGCGGCTTAAAGGATACGGTATGGCCGTACAATGAGTTCGAGGGAACAGGAACAGGATTCTCCTTCGCGAACTACAATGCCCACGAGATGTTGAATATTATCCGCTATGCGAAGCATATTTACTACGATAAGAAGCGGGAATGGAATAAGATCGTTGACCGGGCGATGGCTGTGGACTTCTCCTGGAAGACGTCTGCCGGAAAGTATCAGGAATTATATGACTGGCTGATCGGATACTAAAATGACTTGGAAATACTGACATAAAAGAGGAAAACATGACAATGTGGAATGAATTTCTGGGAAACCAGATACTGATCAGTGCAGTGCTCGGATGGACAGTGGCGCAGTTTTTAAAGACCGTGATCGATATGGTGATTAATAAGTCTTTTAATCCGGAGCGGATCTTCGGCTCCGGCGGAATGCCGAGCTCTCATTCAGCGACGGTCTGCGCGCTTACGACGGCATCCGGAATGAAGTATGGGGTGGGAAGCTTTGAGTTTGCCATCAGCTTTGTTCTCTCGATGATCGTAATGTACGACGCGATGGGCGTAAGGCGGGAGACCGGAAAACAGGCAAAACTGTTGAACAGCGTTTTCTTTGAGAATATCCTGAATTTAGACGGAGTTTTTCTCCAGGAAAAACTGAAAGAATATGTGGGACATACGCCGCTACAGGTAGTTGCGGGAGCGGTTCTTGGTATCCTCCTGGCAGTGCTCACTGGTAAATTGTACTAAATTAAAAGAAAATTGTGTACAATTTTGACCAAGAAAAACGACGGAAATTTACAGAAATATGTGAAAAAAACACGAAACTTTTATAAAGGGATGTTGCAATTTTTGGCAACATCCCTTATAATATGTACAGGCCTTTTTTCCGACACTCGATTTTTTTGGGCGATATTTCCAAACCGGAGTTACGTGATGGGGGAGCGGAAGTATTGTAGGGGAGCAAAGAGATGAGGGCAATATAGACATCTTAGTCTAAACTAAATTCTAGGAGGAATAACAACTTATGGCAAAGTGGGTTTATAAGTTTGAAGAAGGCAGCGCGGCAATGAGAAATCTTCTCGGCGGCAAAGGCTGCAACCTTGCGGAGATGACAAATCTTGGCATGCCGATCCCGCAGGGATTCACAGTAACAACAGAAGCCTGCACAGACTACTACAACAGTGGAAAACAGATCACAAAAGAGATCCAGGATCAGATCTTTGAAGCTTTAGCATGGCTCGAGGGTGTAAACGGAAAGAAATTCGGTGATACCGAGGATCCGTTACTTGTATCTGTACGTTCCGGTGCACGTGCATCTATGCCGGGTATGATGGATACCATCTTAAACCTCGGTTTAAATGATGTAGCAGTAGAAGGTTTCGCAAAGAAGACAGGTAATCCGCGTTTCGCATATGACTCCTACAGAAGATTCATCCAGATGTATTCCGACGTCGTTATGGAAGTTCCGAAGTCCTACTTCGAGAAGATCATCGACGAAATGAAGGAAGCAAAAGGCGTTCACTATGATACAGAGTTAGACGCTAACGATTTAAAGGAGCTTGCTGAGAAGTTCAAAGCTGTATACAAAGAGGCTATGAAGGGCGAAGAGTTCCCGCAGGATCCGAAGGAACAGTTAATGGGAGCTGTGAAAGCTGTATTCCGTTCCTGGGACAACCCGCGTGCGATCGTTTACCGTCGTATGAACGATATTCCGGGCGACTGGGGTACCGCAGTAAACGTACAGACAATGGTATTTGGTAACAAGGGTGAGACATCCGGTACAGGTGTTGCGTTTACACGTAACCCGTCCACAGGTGAGAAGGGTATCTTTGGTGAGTACCTGATCAACGCACAGGGCGAGGACGTTGTTGCCGGTGTTCGTACTCCGCAGCCGATCTCCCAGCTTGAGAAAGACCTTCCGGAGTGCTACAAGCAGTTCATGGAACTGGCTATGAAACTTGAGAATCATTTCCACGACATGCAGGATATGGAGTTCACGATCGAGGAAGGTAAGCTCTACTTCTTACAGACACGTAATGGTAAGAGAACTGCTCCGGCTGCAATCCAGATCGCATGCGATTTAGTAGATGAGGGACAGATCACTCCTGAGGAAGCTGTTTGCAGAATCGAAGCAAAATCCCTTGATCAGTTATTACATCCGACCTTCGATCCGGCTGCATTAAAGGCGGGCGAAGTGATCGGACAGGCTCTTCCGGCTTCCCCGGGTGCTGCAGCTGGTAAAGTCTGCTTCACAGCAGATGACGCTAAGGCAGCTGGTATCGGCGGCAAGGGCGAGAGAGTGATTCTGGTTCGTCTTGAGACATCCCCGGAGGATATCGAGGGAATGCACGCTGCACAGGGTATCTTAACAGTCCGCGGTGGTATGACATCCCACGCAGCAGTAGTTGCACGTGGTATGGGTACCTGCTGTGTATCCGGCTGCGGCGAGATCAAGATCAACGAGGAGAAGAAGGAATTCACACTCGGCGGACATACCTTCCACGAGGGCGATTACATCTCCTTAGACGGTACAACAGGTAAGATCTACAACGGTGATATCAAGACTCAGGAAGCATCCGTAGGCGGAAACTTCAAGAGAATCATGGATTGGGCTGACTCCTTCAGAAAACTTGGTGTCCGCACAAACGCTGATACACCGGCTGATACAAAGAACGCAGTTAAGCTTGGCGCAGAGGGCATTGGTCTTTGCCGAACCGAGCATATGTTCTTTGATCCGGAGAGAATCCACAACTTAAGAAGAATGATCGTTTCTGATACAGTAGAGGCAAGAGAGGAAGCATTAAGCAAACTCCTTCCGTACCAGAAGGGCGATTTCAAGGCTATGTACAAGGCACTCGAGGGCAGACCAATGACAGTTCGCTACTTAGATCCGCCGCTGCATGAGTTCACTCCTAAGACAGAGGAAGAGATGGCTGATCTTGCGAAAGATATGGGCATCACTGTTGATGAAGTAAAGAAGAAATGCGACGAACTTCACGAGTTCAACCCGATGATGGGTCACCGTGGATGCCGTCTTGCAGTTACCTATCCGGAGCTTGCAAAGATGCAGACACGTGCCGTTATGGAAGCAGCGATCGAGGTTCAGGAAGAAGATGGCTACGATATCGTTCCGGAGATCATGATCCCGCTCGTTGGCGAGAAGAAAGAGCTCAAGTTCGTGAAAGACATCGTTGTTGAAGTTGCTGAGCAGGTTAAGAAAGAGAAAGGCTCCGATATGAAGTACCACATTGGTACAATGATCGAGATCCCGCGTGCAGCTCTTACTGCAGGCCAGATCGCTGAGGAAGCTGAGTTCTTCTCCTTCGGTACAAACGACCTGACACAGATGACATTCGGCTTCTCCCGTGATGATGCCGGTAAGTTCCTTGATTCCTACTACAAGGCAAAGATTTACGAGTCTGATCCGTTTGCAAGACTTGACCAGACTGGTGTTGGCCGTCTCGTAGAGCTCGCAGTTAAGGAAGGACGCGCAACACGTCCGGAGTTAAAGTGCGGTATCTGTGGCGAGCACGGCGGAGATCCGTCTTCCGTAGAGTTCTGCCACAAGGTTGGCTTAAACTACGTAAGCTGCTCACCGTTCCGTGTACCGATCGCAAGACTTGCTGCAGCACAGGCTGCTCTTCATGAGAAAGGTTACAAATAGGATATAATGAGATCGTAAGATCATAGGAGACCCCTGGGAAATTTTCCCAGGGGTCTTTTTGAGCATATGCGTCTGTAAAATAAAAATGCCCGGATATTTTCCTGCAAAATGTCGATAGTTTTGCCTGGAAAGGATATCTGAGCATTTTTTACATATTAACTTATAGGCTTGTTGAGGAGTTCCGGCTCCACCTGATGAATATAAGCTTCCAGCGTATGTCTGTCCGGCAGAGAGGATGTAGTTCCCTGACGGGTGACCTCCAATGCAGCGGAGCAGGTGGCGATCTTTGCAGAGGTGACGAGGTCATATCCGTACATCATGTAGGAGACCAGGGCGCTGATAAAGGCGTCGCAGGCACCGGAACTGTCGATGGAGATAATGTCCCTGGCAGGGATCCGGCATTCACAGCCAAATTCCCGGCTCTTGATGTAGGAACCGTCAGCCCCCAGTGTCACGATCACGGTTCCGATTCCGGAATCAAGAAGACGGTCAACGGCTTCATTGATATCTGCGGCATCCGGCACGATCTCAAATAATTCGCTGTGGTTTGGAATGATCATGTCGATCATGGAGAGAAGCTTATCCGGCAGCACGGAACAGGCGCTCGGCTTTAAAACGGTCCGGATGTGTTTATCTTTACAGATCTCGCATGCTGTGAGAAGTGTTTCTGTTGGGACTTCTGTCTGCATCAGGCAGCAGCGGGCATTCGCGAAAAGTTCCTCATTGAGGGCAATGATCTGTGGAGTCAGGGCGTTGTTTGCGCCGGACATAATGGAGATCATGGAGTTTCCATCCTGCTGTACGAAGATATAGGCCTGTCCGGTCTGCTCATTCCGGCAGCGTTTTAAGCCGGTCTTGTCCATCGTATAGCCGTGGAGGTAATCGAAGATCGTATCCGCGTCCACGTCGTCCCCCATGCAGCTGATCGGTACAGCGAAATGGCCGAGCCGTGAGAGTCCCACGGACTGGTTTAAGCATTTTCCGCCTGGATAGGTGGCGGAGCTTGCAGTGCGGACTGCTTTTCCGGTGTGTGGCAGCTGGTCAAAGTTTAGATACCGGTCCATATTTGTACTGCCAACGACGATCACTTTCTGGGAAACGGACAGGTAAGGTGCACCTACCGAGGAAAGATCGGTGAGAACCGGGAGTGCGGTGAATGGCTCAGATTTTCCTCCTTTCGCTTCTATGATCTTTACCAGGGAAGTGAGAGCATGACGTCCGCATTCGGTGTGCGGCACCGGAATCACGGAGATCGGCGGATACGTCTGCGGGAGTTCGTAATCATCGATCAGGGAGACGACGGAAATAAGGTTGCTGATGTGTGTGCGAACCTTCTTTCCTTTGCGGCAAAGATGTATGGTCACTCTGAACTCTGCGATGCCAGCACCGTGAGCTGGCTTATCGATCCGGCAGTGGTGAAAAAGAGCCTGATGGTCCATATCGATGTGGAGACAAAGGGCGAATTCACCCGCGGAATGACCGTCTGCGACTGGAGAAAGTATATGGGCGAGGACCCGAAAGAGGATCTCTCCCACGAAAAGCAGGTGGATGCGGACGGAAAAGAGCCGAACGTCGAGATGGCGATGGAATTTGATAAGAATCGTTTCTGGGAATTGCTCGTTGAGACGTTGAAAGAATACGGGAAATAAGGAAAACAAAAAATGTCATGGAAACCGGAGATTCCTTTTTGAGGCGCGGTTCCATGACATTTTTAACAGGCACTAACGTGCCAAAGATGCGCACTCGCGCGAAGATGTAGATTGTCGCAAGCGACCGCGCGAGGCGCGAGAATGTGCCAAGGCACATTCTTTTTTATGAGATCAGTCTTTCGCCATACAGATCGTACCTGTTCTCTGGAGCTCCAGAATACCAAAGCTTCTTACCAGTTCAATAAAGTCTGTGAGAACATCCGGTGCGGCATGGAACTCAATGACCATACTCTTCGGGGAGACGTGGACGATCTTGGCGCCCATGACGCTGCAGAGCTCGATCAGGGAGCTGCGGTTCGTTGCGGAGTAGGAGACCTTGATGAGCATCAGCTCGTGAAGTACACTGCGGGTTTCTTCAAGGCGGCGGACTTTGATCACGTCAAGCTTCTTGTTTAAGTGTTTCTCAATCTGATCGACGGTACGTTGGTCGCCGGTGGAGACGATGGTCATGCTGGAAATATCATGGCGCTCCGTCTCGCCTACGGCCAGGCTGTCGATGTTGAAGCCTCTTCGCGCGAAAAGACCGGATATCTGGGAGAGAACACCGTCTTTATTTTCTACTAGTACAGAAAAAATACCTTTCATCTTGCGTTCTCCTTATTTTGTGTTGTTGTGGCTGTCGACTTCGCAGACCATGATGCAGGCCTTGTCGCAGGCGAGGAAACGGTTGAGTTCTGCGTCGAGAGTCTCGTTGCTGTCGCAGTGGAAGTAGTCCATATCGTAGGCAGCGGCGATCTCCGCATATTTCGGATAATCATAGAGCTGGACACCGAAATAGTGTTCCTCGTAAGTCTTCTCCTGATGCTCGCGGACGAGACCGAGATAGTGGTTTCTCATGACAAGGATCTTTATCGGGACCTTGTTTACTGCGATGGTTCCAAGCTCGTACATGGACATCTGGAAAGAACCGTCGCCGCAGACAACGACAACCTGCTTGTCCGGCGTACACATCTTCGCTCCGATTCCGGCCGGGATGGAATAGCCCATGGTTCCCATGCCGCCGCTTGTGAGAAAACGGCCGTTCTTCATCACATAGTTGTCGGCAGACCAGAGCTGGTTTTGTCCGACATCCGCAACATAGATCGCATCATCGTCCATCTTCTCAGAGAGATGCTGGACTAAAAGCATCGGATTTACGAGTTTGTCGCTGAAGACACGGTGGTCTACCGTACTTTTTTTGATATCCTGAAGTGTCTCAATCCAGTTTGCAGTATCGATGGAAATATTCTCCTGCAGCAGGCGGTCGAAGATGCTCTTGATATCACCGACAAGCGGGATCGTCGGTCCGAGGTTTTTGCCGATCTCGGCGGTATCGATATCGATGTGGATGATATTTACCTGCTGTTCCAGATTTTCCGGCTTAGGAACGGCGCGGTCAGCGATCCTCGCACCGGCAATGATCAGAAGGTCACTGTTTGCAACGGCGCGGTTCGCGTAAGGTTTTCCGTTATTTCCAAGCATTCCGAAGTAAAGCGGGTGGTTCTTCGGCATAACGCCGATACCCATCATGGTTGTTACAAGCGGAATATTGTTCTTCTCACAGAACTGGCGGACACATTCTTCACCGTTTCCGAGGATAACGCCGCCGCCGGCGCAGATCAGCGGCTTTTTCGCCTTGTTGATTGCGGCGACTACCTTGTGCATCTGCGGGTTGTTTCCCTTTGTATTCGGCTTGTATCCGCGGATATTGACCTCGGATGTGTAGTCGAAGGATTTCTTTAAGAGGTCCATCTGGACATCGCAGGGAATATCGATAAGGACCGGTCCCTTTCGTCCGGTGGAGGCGATATAGAAAGCTTCCTTAAAGATACGCGGAATATCATCGGCGCTTTTTACAAGATAGCTGTACTTAACGAAAGATTCTGTGGAACCACGCATGTCGGCTTCCTGGAATACATCACGTCCAAGGAGATTGGAGTTTACCTGCCCGGTGATCGCGATAAGCGGAATACTGTCGGCGTAAGCTGTCGCCAGTGCCGTGATCAGGTTCGTCGCGCCTGGGCCGGAGGACGTTACGCAGACTGCGGCCTTTCTGGAGATGCGGGCATATCCGCTTGCGGCGTGCCCGGCAGCCTGCTCCTGACGGACAAGGACATGCTCGATGGTTCCGGCATTATATAAGGCCTCATAAAACGGGGAGATCGCAACGCCCGGATATCCGAAGATCCTGGTTACGCCCTCTTCCTCGAGGCATTTGACCATAGCTTCTGCACCATTCATAATAACTTAAAATACCCCCTCAAGTAAGCGTTTAAAAGATGTCTGGGGGCAAAAAAATGATGATTTTGCCCTTTAAAATCTTTGAAGATAGTTAATAAGAATTATATCGCATACTGAGAGGGGATGTCAATGTGGAAAGGTGTGGATGTCCATGTATTTTGCCAGTGTTTTGCCGCTTTTTCATAAGAGAAGTGTAAGAGAGGATTCGTTGCATTTCGGGACAAGATAGGATATAATGAGATGTATGCGTAAAAAGGAAAAATGTGTTCGAAAGGAAAAGAACCCATGGAGGTCAGAAGCTGTGCTGCTTAAAAAGAAGTCAGTACAAAATGGAAACAAAAGGATCGTATAGAGGTGAATCACTATGAAAAAATCAATCAAGACAGCTATTTTCGCATGCGTCTTCGCGGTGGCTTTCCAGATTACGGCTTTTGCCGGATTTTCCTGGAGAGTTGAGAGCGCGGACAGCTCCTACGTGGGGACGACGAATGTGACTGTGACGAATACATCGGGAAAGAAAGAGACGGAAGACGCGCCGATCGTGCGGAAGGGCGCGGTGGTGACGTTTACAGAGGCGGCTGCCAGCGCGACATATACCGTGAAGGCATATGACGGAATGGGAAATCCGATCAGGGATTTTAATGCGTCTCTTGGAACGATAAAAAAAGGTGGAACACTTCAGTATACACTGGACTGGAACGCGAGAAAATCCGAAGGAAAGTCTTCCTACACCGGACAGGCAGGCGTTTTTGAGATCCAGGCGAAGGATTCCGACGGAAAGACCTGGAGACAGAGATTCGTGATCAACAATGTCTGCGCATCGGGCGTTCTCTCCAATATGTATCTCTACAGCAAAGGCACGTTCTACCAGTGGAAGAGCAATTCCAAAGGCTGGTGGGTGGACAAGAAGTCCGGCGGATACCTCACAAACGCCTGGTTCCAGTCGCCGGTGAGCGGACTCTGGTACTATATGGGCGCCGATGGGTATATGCTGACGAACACGACGACACCGGACGGATATAAGGTGAACGCCAGTGGTGTGTGGGTGAAATAAATAGAGGTCCCGAGGAACTGATATTTTCTGTTTGTTGGACGAAAAATAATTTTACTTAATAGGAAAGATTCTCAATAAAGATATTCCATTTTCTTTTAAAGAGAGTATGATGAAAGCAGTTAGAAATAACTAACATGCGGTCACGAAAAAGAATGCAGCCGCTTTAATAATACTCCTCCGGGAGGGAAATGGAGCAGAATCATGGGAAGATTTTATCAGCTTTCAAAGAAAATTTCGGAACAGGAAGTATCAGAGATCATGCGGGAAGTGCTGGAACTCCCGGAGATTAAAGATGCAGAGATCGTCGATGGCAAGGTCAGAGTTGAGACGAAGGACAATGTGTTTGCCGACGTGATGAGTACCGTTGTGAATATTTTCCGCCGTGTGGCAGGTGGATGTGAGCTGTCCTTTGTGGGATTTGCTTATAAAGATTGATCGGAAATCAAAATCTGAAATGTGAAAAGTGCAGGATCATGGACAAAGATAGTACATGGTCTCTGCGCTTTTTTCTGGCATAGAGAAGACCGTGCACGGCAGGTGCTGAAAGGATATTTGCATGAAAAACCCTGCTCGGGTGACTTTCGTGAGTCTCCCAAAAATGCAGCACATTCAGCCTGATCTGCACATAAAAATAATGCTGGAAACACAAAAGATGTGTTCCCAACATTTTCAAGGGATCATCATAATAACGCTGAAACTGTTGGCAGATCGTTCCAGATGCATTAATTTTTCTCTTCGGAAGAATATTTTTTGATATGTTCTTTGATTGCAGCGAAGCTCTCCGCACTGATATCGTGTTCGATCCGGCATGCGTCGTCGAGAGCGGTCTGCTCGCTGACACCGAGGTCCATCAGCCATTTGGAGAGGGCTGTGTGGCGCTCGTAGATCGTTTCCGCGATCCGGCGGCCTTCATCGGTCAGTGTGATATGTCCCTCGTCATTTACCAAGATCAGGTTGTTGACCCGGAGATTCTTCATTGCGACGCTGACGCTGGGTTTGGAGAAGCCGAGCTCAGTTGCGATATCGATAGAACGCACATACGGCTGTTTTTCGCTTAACATTAAAATAGTCTCAAGATAGTTTTCAGCAGATTCCTGGATTTTCAAGTAATTACCCCCATATATCGTGTAACGTGGTTAGAAACTTTTCAGCGCATTGATGTACGAAAAGCCGTCATAAAAAAAACACAGCCGTGCAATAAGTTCAGCACAAGCCTGTAAACGCCGGAAAGTTATAACATTGTCCGTGATCATTATCAGTTAAACGGAACCTTGTTATTCTTCATTTTAGTATAGCATAATCCGTGAAATGAGTCAAAGTCTATTCTTCCTTTTGAGAAAAAATAACAGTAAATGGGGTGAGAGTTATTCTTATACAAAATAATTAGCTGCAACTAATATAATGGGAAAAACTCTCAATTACAGATATTGACAATGAAGTTAGTTTATGCTAACCTAGTAGCATCAGTTAGGCGGATCTAACCCTTGAGCAAAGGAGGAAAAATTCATGAGCGTTGTTATTATTGGCGGACATGACCGTATGGTCAGACAGTATAAAGAAATTTGTGAAAATCATAAATATAAAGCGAAAGTTTTTACCCAGATGAAGACAGGGCTTGATAAACTGATCGGAAGACCGGATCTTCTGATTCTGTTTACCAACACCGTATCCCACAAGATGGTGCGCTGCGTATTAGATGAGGTGGATGAGAACCGTACTGATATCGTCCGCTGTCATACAAGCAGCGGCACAGCGCTTGCTGAGATTCTTGAAAAGCACAGTGCATAAACCGGAACTGCCGGTGGGATAATGTGATGAGAAAACAGGCAATAATCCGGCAGACCTGCACATTTACTGTGATGACAGTAAGAAAGCACAGGCCGGAAGGCACGGAATCATTATGATGGAAAGGCGGTATGACGTATGAGCGAAGAGATCTTCGGGGTAGTACAGAAGCTCCCGGTCAATGGAACGAAGAAGCAGGTAGTTTTACAGTGTGCACCGCTTCTCACAGGCATCAAATTATCGAATCTTTTAAATGTGCGTGCAGATCAGAAAGAAGAAGTGTTCAAACTTTTTGAAGGATCACCGGTATGCTGCCGGGTTCTCTATGAATTCCGCGGCAGATTGTCGATCCTGCTTTACCGTCCGGGAATGCTCAGGGCATACCTGGAACGGGAGGATGTAAAACGGTTAATGGCGTCCTTCGGATATGAGGACCTAGGTCTTGAGGAAACTTTGGACCGCATCGCGGAAGGTTATCAGGAGCACATGGACGGAAAACTGGGATTCCCCCATGAGATCGGTCTTGTTCTCGGGTATCCGCCAGTGGATGTAGAGGGATTCATTAAGAAGGGCGGCAGAGATTTTCTATATTCCGGATATTGGAAAGTGTATGGAAACCTGGAAGATGCGTTAAAGACATTTGAGGCATATGACCGGGCGAGAGATTATGTGATCTCCATGACCGGAAACGGAAACGAAATCAGGGATATCCTGGCGGCATCCTAAGTACCGCCGGTTCCAATAATAAAAAAGCGGTGGACGGCGAGGTCCGGATTACCGCAAAACAAATTTCAGGAGGAAATAAAAAAATGGATAAGGTTATTGTTGCATACTGGTCTCAGACAGGAAATACAGCTGCTATGGCTGCAGCCATCGGCGAGGGAATCACAGAAGCAGGTAAGGAAGCTGTTGTTACAGACATCTCTTCCGTATCTATGGATGATTTACAGGCAGCATCCGCATTCGCACTTGGATGCCCGGCAATGGGAGCTGAGGTTCTTGAGGAAGGCGAGATGGAGCCGTTTGTAACTGAGGTTGAGGCATTTGCATCCGGCAAGAAGATCGGTCTGTTCGGTTCCTACGGCTGGGGAGACGGTCAGTGGATGAGAGACTGGGAAGACAGAATGAAAGCTGCTGGCGCTACGGTTGTAGGCGGCGAGGGTGTTATCTGCCAGGAAACTCCGGATGATGAGGCTCTTGAGAACTGCAAGGCACTTGGAAAAGAGCTTGCTGCATTAGCATAAGATATATTTAAAGTAACTGTTCAGTAGGTCTGCGCACTTGCTGCGCTGACCGTAAGAAAACATAGGCTGGAGGGCAAAAATCCCATCAGCGAAGCTGATCTGGAATGGATTTTTGCATGTAACTATGAAGGTACTGAATAGTTACTATTTAAATAAGAATGTTCTGACATAAACATAAAAGATGCCGCCGGGAAAGGATGCAGTCCCGGCGGCGTTTTTTATGGTGCTATATGTCTGAAAGAAGCTGCTGATCATCACGAGTGACCACTTCAGCGCAAAAATGTACTTTGACATACTCTTACAGGTGATACAAAAGACCGCACCCCGCATGAAATGTGGCGGAGCGTGGTCTTTTATAATAGCCTAGAAGAATGTCCGTATAAAGTTGTTCTTGCAGAACCGGTACTGTCTCGTCGGCCGTCCTTTGCCTTCCTGCTTCTGGGATTCGATCTCTTCTATTAAATTGGAATCCAGAAGCTGCTGTAAAATACGGTTGCAGCTGCGGCTCGTGATGTTGAGCCACTGGGACAGGGAGGCGGCTGTCATGATCGTGTCCTTATCCATCTGAAAGAGACCGACGATCTTTAAGAGATTGCTCTCATTGATCCCATTGCTCTGGGAATAGTCCAGCGCTTTTGTGTTGGAATAGCTGTAATTTAAGGATCTCGTAAGAGAGAGCGGGCCGGTGAGGGCATTGTCCTCGCCGGAGATGACAAAACCGTCATTCTTTCCGTATTTGACAGCCTCCTGCAGGGCAAGATCTGCCTGATAATGACTCTCACCGAGAGATTTTCCGAATCCGGCGCCGAGACGGAATTCCAGATCGCCTTTCTGATCCAGAAAAGCGATGAGATCCTGGATACGGCTGAAGCTGCTCTTGTAGAGATCACTGTCGAGATCCAGCTCAAACCGGTTGGAGACTGCGTGAAGTGAGAAATCGTACGCGTACTCTTTTCGGAAATCAAGAAGATATTTGTGAAGGGTGATCTCCAGATATTCCCGGTCCTGTGAGGAGATATTATCCGGATAGACGAGCTTTATGAGGATCACGAGCTTGTTGAGCTGGTTCTTCTGTTTTAAGCGGATAGAATTGATTGCGTGCCGGATGGAATCGCGGACCATCTCCTCCGTGGGGAGAAAGTGGATATAGGGGATCTGAAGCTTGTTGAGAACCTCCAGCTGGTTTGTGGTCCGCGTGAACATCATGTCGATCTTTTTACTTTCCCAGAGCTCCACAGCCCGCTCTTTTAAGGTTTCATAGTTATAGACAGGATTTTCAAAGCAGTAAGGCATATGTTCCGGATCCAGATATTTCTTTAAATTCATAAAATCATTTACCGGAGTCAGAAAATCAATATAGAGTCTGTTTAGCGGAACATCCGGGTAATGGATTACAAAATTTAACAGGATGGACAGCAGAGTCTTTTCAGTATAGGAGATAAAGGTACATGGGACCTTCAGATCATCCACATGGGTCAGAATATAGGAGTAACCAAGTTCCCCGGAGAAAAACAGCACATCGGAGATGTCCTTACACTGTTCGTATATGTCTTTAATTTCTTCCAGATTTTCGTAAACGTACCTGTGAAATACACATCCAAAGTCGTTGTGTTCGATCGCTTTATCGATGACAGCCATTGATTTTAAAGGACTTATGATACTGATGCTGATCATGGCCGAACCTCCCTTTTTTTATATAAGGACATGCTATTAATGACAGGCATGTCGATAAATCAGCTTTTATAAGAATCGTACCACAGATTGTTGACAAAGTCAAAAGGGTATGTTAGAATAAAGACAAATAAAGGACGTAAGCAAAATGAGTCCCAAATAGATCAAGAGATTTGTAAGATTTGTATTGAGGGAAATGCGAAAGCTTCCAAATCGCGAGATACAGCGAGAAATCCTGTATACATAGTGAAAAACAACGTATTATATATGATATTTAAACTATATATACAAAAGATACAAAAGCTTTCTCGGAGATCCAATTAAGGACTTGATTTGGGATTCATGAGCAGGAAAAGTCTTTTATTGGTGCAAAATGGCACAGGGGTTTAAGAACCAACATTTAAGGAGGTATTTGCGAGATGAGCAAGTATGTTGAGAGGGTAATTGAGGACGTAAAGACTAAATATGCTAACGAGCCGGAGTTCTGCCAGACTGTAGAAGAAGTATTATCTTCCTTAGGTCCGGTTGTAGATGCACATCCGGAGTATGAGAAGGTTGCCCTTCTTGAGAGAATGGTAATCCCGGAGAGAGTTATCGAGTTCCGTGTTCCGTGGGAGGATGACAACGGAAACATTCATGTAAATACAGGTTACCGTGTACAGTTCAACGGAGCAATTGGACCGTACAAGGGAGGTTTAAGATTCGCACCGAGCGTAAACCTTTCCATCATGAAATTCTTAGGTTTCGAGCAGACATTCAAAGACAGCTTAACAACACTTCCGATCGGCGGCGCTAAGGGTGGTTCCGACTTTGATCCGAACGGCAAGAGCGATAGAGAAGTTATGAGATTCTGCCAGTCCTTCATGACAGAGTTATATCGTCACATCGGTCCGGATGTCGATGTTCCGGCTGGTGACCTTGGTGTTGGCGGACGTGAGATCGGTTATCTGTTCGGTCAGTACAGAAAACTCAGAGGTGCTTACGAGAACGGCGTATTAACAGGTAAGGCTCGTTCCTTCGGTGGTTCCTTAATTCGTCCGGAAGCTACTGGTTTCGGTGCTGTTTACTACCTTGACGCTGTTATGAAACATGAGCATGATACATTACAGGGCAAGACAGTTGCAGTTGCTGGTTTCGGTAACGTAGCTTGGGGCGTTGTACAGAAATTAGCTGAGTTAGGTGCTAAGGCTGTTACACTTTCTGGCCCGGATGGATACATCTACGATCCGGATGGAATTACAACAAAAGAGAAATTCGACTTCATGCTTGAGATGAGAGCTTCTGGACGTAACAAAGTTCAGGACTACGCTGATAAGTTCGGCTGCAAGTTCGTAGCTGGAGACAAGCCGTGGGGCGAGAAAGTTGATATCATCATGCCGTGTGCTACACAGAACGATGTAGACCTTACACAGGCTAAGAGAATCGTTGCTAACAACATCAAGTACTACATCGAAGTTGCTAACATGCCGACAACAAACGAAGCTCTTAGATTCTTAATGGATCAGAAGAACATGGTTGTTGCTCCGTCTAAGGCTGTTAACGCTGGTGGTGTTCTTGTATCCGCTCTTGAGATGAGCCAGAACAGCGAGAGAATCTCCTGGACAGCTGAAGAAGTTGATTCTAAACTTCATCACATCATGACAGAGATCCACGATGGTTCTGCTGAGTGTGCTGAGAGATATGGTCTTGGCTACAACCTGGTTGCAGGTGCTAACATGGTTGGCTTCCAGAAGGTTGCAGATGCTATGATGGCTCAGGGTATCGCTTGGTAGTTTGAAGCGAGCCTCAAATATGACAGCTTCCGATTTGCGAAAACTGCATAAAGAGCATTAGGTTCTGAATATTGGGGATGCTGTCGGGGAGTGTGTCCGACGGCATCCCTTTTAAGTTGTTGGCGTCTGCGAGAGGGCGTTGACGGCATGACGGCTATTAAGAAAATAAATCATATTCGCGAAAATACTTTACAAAATTAGCTTGGCTTTGTAAAATATAATGAGAGCAGGGAAATCCCTGTTCACTGAGGGTTTGGGGAATAATTTCATTTCTTGAAAGGAGAACTTTTATTATGAATTGCCTTATCATTGACAAAGTATGGGGTGGTATCGCTGAGGAACTCAGCAAATGCATGAATGTTAAAACAGCTGACAATCTTCCGTCCAGCAAAGAGCAGCTTATCGCAGAGATCGGTGATGTTGATGTCCTGATCATGCGTGTGGACCCGAAGATCGACAAAGAGATCCTCGACGCAGCTAAGAACTTAAAGGTTATCGGCGTTTGCTCCGTTGGTTTAAACCATATCGATATGGAATATGCGAAATCCAAAGGAATTCAGGTATTCAACGCACCGGGCTTAAATGCAAACGCAGTAGCAGAGTTAACAATCTCCAAGATGTTAGATATCTCCCGTGGAACCTTTACAGCAAACTACGATGTAAAATATAACCATGAGTGGGATAAGTACAAATTCGAAGGCCGTGAGTTAAGAGGAAAGACTCTTGGTATCATGGGATTCGGCCGTATCGGTCAGCGTGTAGGCGAGCTTGGCCGTGCATTCAAGATGAACATCGTTGCTTACGATCCGTTCCTTCCGGACGACGTATTTAAGCAGCAGTGCGCAACAAAGGCTTCTATCGACGAGCTGATCAAGGTTGCTGATTTCATCTCTATCCATGTACCGCTGACACCGGAGACAAAGAATCTCTTCAATAAGAAATCCATCGCTGAGATGAAAGACGGCGCTGTTGTTCTTAACATGAGCCGTGGCGGTATCGTAAACGAGGCTGATATGTATGAAGCTCTGAAAGAGGGCAGAATCGGCGGCTACGCAGCAGACGTTATGGAGAACGAGCTTGCAGGCAGCGGCTTAACAGGTAATGATACATTCGCAAGCCCGCTGTTCGAGTGCGATAACTTCATCGTATCCCCGCACATCGGCGCTCAGTCTGTAGATGCTTCTAAGGACATCGGTGTTCATATCGTTGCTAAAGTTAAAGAGGCTCTTGGTTTATAATTCAGAGAACTCAGAAGAACCCGGAGACGGACTGTCGCCGGGTTCTTTTCATTAAGACTTCAAAAATAAGGAGGACATAAAAATGGGCACAATTACGGAGTCAGCAAAGGCTTTCATGCCGAAATTATCTGAAATCAGAAGAGATTTTCACATGCACCCGGAGGTTTCCCAGCATGAGGAAAGAACCGGAAAGAAGGTAGCAGAGTATCTGAAGGAGATGGGGTGCGACGAAGTATATGAAAATGTCGGCGGATACGGTGTAGTCGGAGTTATCAAGGGAAAGAAAACGGGTAAAGTCGTTGCTCTCCGTGCGGATATGGATGCATTACAGATCCAGGAGATGAATGAGGTTCCTTATAAATCCCAGAATGACGGTGTTATGCATGCCTGCGGACATGACAACCACATGACGGGTCTTCTTGGTGCTGCAATGCTTCTCTGCGAGAGAAGAGAAGAGATCGCCGGAACGGTGAAACTGATCTTCCAGCCTGCGGAGGAGATGTCTCCGGTTGGCGGATCCAGAGGAATGCTCCATTCCGGATATATGGATGATGTGGAAGCTGTATTCGGTCTTCATGTATGGCCGGATCTTCCGCACGGCAAGATCGGGGTGAAGGCAGGCCCGTTAATGGCTGCAACAGACCACTTTACGATCAATATCCATGGTAAGACTGCCCATGGCGCAAAACCGAATCAGGGTATTGACGCTGTTGTTCTCGGTTCCCAGTTCGTTATGGCCGCACAGACCATCGTCAGCAGAAAAGTTGATCCGCTTGACAATGCTGTTGTGACATTCGGTATTTTTAACGCAGGAACAAGATACAACATTATCGCAGGTGACTGTACACTGGACGGAACCGTTCGTACATTAAATGAGGACACCCGCGCGATGATCGAGGATTCCATGAGAAAGACTCTCGATGGTCTCTGCTTGCAGTCCGGTGCAACTGCTGATATCAACTATGGCCACGGTTATCCGGCTCTTGTAAATCATGAGGAGGACGCTGAGCTGATCCGCAATACAGCAATCAAGCTCTTCGGCAAAGATGATGTTGTGGATGTAAAACTCCCGGCTATGCCGGCGGAGGACTTCTCCTTCTATCTGAAAGAGAAGAAAGGCGCGTTTGTATGGCTCGGCACCGCAAAACCGGAGCAGGATCCGGTATGGCCGTTACATAACAGCCGTTTCGATGTGGACGAGGATATCCTCTGGAGAGGTTCTTCCCTGTTAGCACAGACTGCGATCGATTATTTAAATAAATAATGGATGATCCTGGGGCGGCGGTTGGAGTAGAACTCCGGCTGGTCGCCCTGTTTTGTCTATGTGGTCAGCAGTTGAAAATACATGGTGAAACCACGATAACGAAAGGGGTCCGTTTGGAGGATTCCTTACAGCAGGAGGAAACGATATGACAGCAGGAAACGCGATCCTCATCGTCGCGATCGTGACTGGGCTGGGTCTGATCGGAGCTCTCTTTTTTGTGATGTTTAAGATCCGGCAGATTTCGCGGGAATTTTTCGGAACCTCGAGTCTGATCGAAGGGCTGAAACGTCAGGAAGCGCTGGAGGACGATACACCGAAGTCGGTGTCCGGAATGACGAGGGTGGAACTTCCGCGGATTGAGAAGGATTTCCCGGAATTTCACTGGCCGGAGTGGAAACAGAGGTGTGAGAATCAGTTAAAGGGCTATCTGGAGGCACTGGAACACCAGGATCTCTCTTACCTTGGAAAGGTGTCTGTGTCCTTAAAGGATCAGGTGCGGCTGAAGATCGAGGAGATGGAGGAGAAGGAGATCCGGGAAGAATTTGACGCGATCCATGTCCATCAGACGGAGATCTCCAGATACGACAAAGATCCGGGAAAATGCCGGATCCGGATCCAGTCCGCGGTGGAGTACCTGCACACATTAAAGACGCCGGATAAAAAGAAAAATGTGGAGCAGGAAAAAGAACAGCACCGCTTCAATATGGAGCTGGTCTACATCCAGGATATCACAAAGATACGCGCTGGCGAGACTGCTATTGGTGTCAATTGTCCCCACTGCGGCGCACCGATTGCCGGTCTTGGCGATCGCGTCTGCCCATACTGCGGCGGCGCCGTGGAACCGGTGAATGTGAGAGTGTGGGAGTTGCATCGGATCGAGGAAGTGTAAATTGAAATGAACTGAAAAAAACTCTGGAATTCTGATATTTTTGATCAGAATACTCCAGAGTCTTTTTGTCATTGAAATAAATTATTTTGCCTTTGCAACTTCCCGCTTTTTGATCTCCGGTAAGATCAGACCAAGTGCTGTGAGCACTACCGGTGTGATTACATTTAATGCTGTGGAAGCGATATCGCCTTCAACATACATTCCGAGGAGACAGCAAGCTGCGGTTACGAAGAAGCACCAGCCGCCTGCAACAAGGGCAATTGTCTGGTTCTTTGTAAATTTGTACTCCGGGTTGAACTTGTTGAGGGATTTTCTAAGAGCAATGTATGCTGCGAATACCCACAAGTAACGAAGCGGCATGGTTACAGAATTCAGTTTGTTTAACTGAGTCAGAACGGATGCAGCACCCGGTACGAAGGACTGGATCAGGATGATGCTGCCGGATAAGCAGATAACCATCTTGATACCGTTGATGTATGCGCCATGCTCATTCTTCTTTAAGAGGCCGGACGGAACGAACTGTCTTGCATCCTCGTTGTCAAGAAGTATACGAAGCGGAGCGTCGATACTTAATACAAGTGTGGAGAACTGACCGATGGCGTTGCATGCTGCGTAGATAACGAGCAGGAGGTTGCCAACATGATAGTACTCACCGAGCTTCTGGAAGGACCAGTAAGCGCCGTTGGAAACGTAGGACTTGAAGCTGTCTGTGCTCTCGTTGATGACAGCCGGATCAAACATCATGCCCATCGCGATACTTCCGAGGATCGCGCAGACCATAACCATAACGGCTAACATGATCATACCCTTCGGGAATCCCTTGGACGGATCTTTTACCTTATTTACATAAGGGGAGATCTTTTCGCATCCGCCGACTGCGAATACAAGGATGGAGAGGGATGTGAAGTAGTTCACGTTGAACTGCGGAATCAGACCTTTTACTGTGTAATCAGCAGAAACGAAACCGCCGTTCGGGTTGATTGCCGGTGCTGCGAACATCATTAAGATGAACAGGATGGACATTACGAACATACTGGAACCAGCGATCGTTGCTAATTTCTTTAACGGGTTTAAGCCGCGGCTTGCAACCCAGCAGAAGAACAGGAAGACAGCGAGTGTTGCCATCTGTACAGCGATCGTCGGGAATGTGTCGTAAGTGGAGCCATTCTGGAATACCATCCAGCTTAATGCCTTTAATCCGCCGCTTCCTTTACTTGCGATGTAAGTTACATGGCAAGCCCAGTAAGTCCAGCCAGCGTAATAAGCGCATTTCGGGCCGATCGTTTCGTGGATCCAGGAGCTGACGCCGCCGCCGGACTGCTTGAAAGCGGAGCCGAGCTCACCTACCATCAGGGCATAAGGCACGAAATAGAGAGCGAACATCAGAACCCAGCTGAAGATTACCTGTACTCCGTTGAAGTAAACGAAGCCATTCAGCACGTTTCCGAATCCCCAAACCGTGGAGAATGCCATGAAGGCCAGGGTGTACCAGTCGATTTTCTTGGTGTTTTCCATAAGAAACCTTCCTTTGATATAAAATTGTATTTGTCCGCGTAACACGAACTTATTTAGTATAACATATAATTATGGAAATATGAACAATTTATTATGAGAAAAAAATTGGAAATCAATTAAGAAAATTTGGTAGAAATCCATAAAAATGCAGAAAAAGGTCAGGTTGAAAATATTTTCTAAAGAAGGGGGAAAGAGGAGAGAAAAATGAAACGGACGAGGGATTGGGGCAGCGGTTTGGGAACATGAATGGAAAACAGATGTCCTTATTTAAATAGGAAAACTTTGAAAAAACGAAATAAAAGAAACATATTCTATATGAAGAAGAAATGTGGTAAAATATCTGGATACATGCTCTGCTTTTTTATAGAAGCAGGATGGAAAATAAGGGAATGAAAAAGCGGAGGACAGTATTCTGGGAACAGATGCACAAATGAGGCAATGCTTCCGGGAAAACAAAAGAAAAATCAGGAGAGGATAGGTACAAAATATGGGGTATACAGGATTTGAGCGACTGTGGCTGTTCTTTGCGTTCAGCTTTTTCGGCTGGGTCCTCGAGACGGTGACAGCGGCAGTGCGGCAGAGACGGTTTGTAAACAGAGGGCTCGTGAATGGGCCGTTCTGCGTGCTTTACGGTATTACGGGAACCGCGATGCTTGTTGTCTGCCGGGAACTGCATGGAATCTGGCTGTTTCTCGGCAGTATGATCTTTTCGACTCTGGCGGAGTGGATCGCTGGCCATGTGATCGAGAGGATGTACCATGAGCGGTGGTGGGATTATTCCCACATGAAATGGAACCTGGACGGATATATCTGTGTGCCGGTGTCTATCGTATGGGGCGTTCTTGGCGCCGCTACGATGCGGTGGGGTGCACCGGTCCTGGTGCGGGTATTCCGGATGCTCCCGCGGACTCCGGGGCATCTGATCGTGTGGATTCTGGCGGCTGTGCTGGCGATGGATGTCACGGCGACCTTATGTATCTTATCCGGCAGAAGCCGCAGGATCCGCCAGTGGGAAGGCGTGGATTCCTGGCTCACAGGTGTGAGCTCAAGGCTTGAGCGGAAGATCTATGGCTGGGTGGACCGCCGTATCCAGAACGCCTACCCGGAGGCGGTATATCGGGAGGAGCTCCAGGCGGAGGCTGAGCAGAGAAAGACGATATTCGCCTACGGCCTTTGTTTTTACAAGATCGCGCTGCTTCTGGTAGTCGGCGCGTTCCTCGGAGATATCGTGGAGACGATCTTCTGCCGGGTGACGGCGGGCGTGTGGATGAGCCGCAGCAGCTTTGTCTGGGGACCGTTCAGCATCGTCTGGGGCGTGGCCCTGGCTGCGGCGACGATGCTGCTGTACCGCTACCGGAAGTATTCCGACCGGTTCCTGTTCTTTATGGGAACATTCCTCGGCGGTGCCTATGAGTATACCTGCAGCGTTTTGACAGAAATGCTCTTTGGAAAAGTTTTCTGGGACTACAGTAAGATTCCGTTTAACCTTGGCGGGCGGATCAATCTTTTGTATTGCTTTTTCTGGGGAATTGCGGCTGTGGCATGGATCAAGGGTATCTACCCGGTAATGTCCGCCTGGATCGAGAAGATTCCGATAAACTTCGGAAAGGCAGCGACATGGCTTCTCCTGATATTTTTCTGCGTGGACATGGCGGTCTCCGGGCTGGCCCTTGTGCGAAGCAGTGAGAGGGAAAAGGGAATCCCAGCGGATTCCGCTTGGCAGCAGGTGATAGATGAGCATTATGGGGATGAGGTGCTGAAAAAGATCTATCCGAATGCGCTGAAAGTGGAGTAACCATGGTTTCCGGCAGACAATCCGGTGAAATTATGGTAGGATATACATATGAAAGAAAAAGGAGCGTGAATACAGATGACGATGCATAATCATGCCGAAGTCGGCGAAATTTCTGAGCGGATCGTCCTGGTAGGAGATCCGAACCGGGCGAAGTATATCGCGGAACATTATCTGGAAGATGCGGTGCTTGTGAATGATGTGCGGTGTGCGTACTGCTATACGGGAATGTTTGAGGGAGTACGGGTATCTGTGATGGCAGTCGGAATGGGCGGACCGTCCATGCTGATCTACGCCACGGAGCTCTGCAGGGATTATGGCTGTAAGATCCTGGTGCGTGCAGGTACCTCCGGCGGCTATCAGGACGATATGAAAAACTTCGATATCGTCCTGTCCCAGGCGGTCAGCACCACCAGCGGAATCAACGACAACATGTTCAACGGACATTTCTCACCGGTGGCAGATTTCGGGCTTTTGAGCACCGCGAAACGCATTGCGGATGAGGAACATCTCGTGACGTACGTGGGCGGAACGGTCTGCAACGACAGACTTTACCGCGACGAAAATTATAAGTCGAAGATGTGGAAGAAGTACGGTATGCTGTGCTCTGAACAGGAGGGCTGCGCATTTTATACGGCGGCAGCAGAGTTTGGATGCCGGGCTCTGATGATGGTGGGAATCACAACAGGAATCCGCTATGACGAGAACGGACAGGAGATCTTTGTGGACCTTCCAGAGCGGGAACATGCCCAGTCCATGGATGATCTGGTACGGCTGGCGCTTAAGACGGCGGCACATGCGGAGTAGAGAGCGCTGAACAGGAAAGACCAGCTTATAGCAGGAGCGGATCCTGCTGGCTCAGAATGTTAAGGATCGTAATAGTGATAAGATGCAAAAAGAGGACACTGCACGTTACATGCAGTGTCCTCTGACATTTATCAGCTTATAAAGCTAAATCAGTAAGACGATCAGATCTGCGGGCCAGCGGCAACGAGGGCTTTACCAGCTTCGTTACTCTCATATTTTGCAAAGTTCTTGACGAATCTGCCTGCGAGGTCTTTTGCTTTCTCTTCCCAGTCAGCAACGTTTGCGTATGTATCGCGTGGGTCGAGAATCTTGGAATCAACGCCCGGAAGCTCAGTCGGAACTTCGAAGTTGAAGTGCGGGATCTTCTTTGTCGGTGCGTTTAAGATATCGCCGTTTAAGATCGCGTCGATGATTCCACGGGTATCTTTGATGGAGATACGCTTGCCGGTTCCGTTCCAGCCTGTGTTAACGAGGTATGCCTTAGCGCCGCTCTTTTCCATCTTCTTAACAAGCTCTTCCGCGTATTTTGTCGGATGGAGCTCCAGGAATGCCTGACCGAAGCAAGCGGAGAAGGTCGGTGTCGGCTCTGTGATTCCGCGCTCTGTACCAGCAAGCTTTGCTGTGAAACCGGACAGGAAGTAGTACTTTGTCTGCTCCGGAGTCAGGATGGATACCGGCGGAAGTACACCGAATGCATCTGCGGAGAGGAAGATCACGTTCTTAGCTGCCGGACCTGCGGAGATCGGGCGAACGATATTTTTAATATGGTCGATCGGATAGGATACACGGGTGTTCTCGGTTACGCTCTTGTCAGCGAAGTCGATCACACCGTCTTTATCAAGTGTTACGTTCTCGAGAAGAGCATCGCGCTTGATCGCGTTGTAGATATCCGGCTCGGATTCTTTATCAAGGTTGATAACTTTAGCGTAGCAGCCGCCCTCGAAGTTGAATACTCCGTTGTCGTCCCAGCCGTGCTCGTCATCACCGATCAGGAGACGCTTCGGATCTGTGGAAAGAGTTGTCTTACCTGTTCCGGAAAGTCCGAAGAAGATCGCTGTGTTTTTGCCTTCCATATCTGTGTTAGCGGAGCAGTGCATAGATGCGATGCCCTTTAACGGAAGGTAGTAGTTCATCATGGAGAACATACCTTTCTTCATCTCTCCGCCGTACCAGGTGTTGATAATAACCTGCTCGCGGCTTGTGATATTGAAGACAACAGCTGTCTCGGAGTTTAAGCCAAGTTCCTTGTAGTTCTCAACTTTTGCTTTGGATGCGTTATAAACAACGAAATCCGGCTCGAAGTTTTCAAGCTCTTCAGCAGTCGGCTTGATGAACATGTTCTTTACGAAGTGTGCCTGCCAAGCGACCTCAACGATAAAACGGATCGCCATGCGGGTGTCTTTGTTTGCGCCGCAGAATGCGTCGACAACGAAAAGTCTCTTGTTGGAGAGCTCTTTTAATGCGATATCTTTTACTGCCTTCCAGGTTTCCTGGGAAGCCGGATGGTTGTCGTTCTTATACTCGTCAGAAGTCCACCATACAGTATCTTTGGAATTTTCATCCACAACGATAAATTTATCTTTCGGTGAACGGCCGGTGTAGATACCGGTCATAACATTAACTGCTCCGAGTTCGCTGACCTGTCCTTTTTCGTAGCCTTCGAGTTCCGGCTTCATTTCCTCCTCGAATAACATCTCGTAAGACGGGTTGTAGACGATCTCTGTGGTTCCGGTGATGCCATACTTGCTTAAATCAATCTTTGCCATCGCTTATCTAACCTCTTTTCATAAATTTGGTCCCGACCGCAGTGGGGCGGGACTATCGTCTTGTACATGTTCAGGGTTGAACAGGTACCATTACCTGGAAATTTTACAGGCAATAATGATATCTTTCACTTCCATTATACATGAAATTTGGACAAAATCAACAACAAAATGGCAGACTTTGTTAAAATAATATCATTCTTTTACTGGATGCCGTTTTTCATACTGAAATTTTAAGAAAATAAAGTAAAGACATTATTTTCAAAGAAAAAGCAGAAATATGAGGTTGACAAAATTAGATAGTTGTACTATCATCCAATTTAGATGATAGTACAACTATCTGGAGCAAAATTGTGTTAAAATTTGCATAGTGGTGAGACAGGACGGATATGAACGAGGGAGTCCGCCGGGATTTACGATATTGTAATTCTATGGAACAGGAATAAGATACGCAGATAGCGTGAAGCCGGGGGAGCAAAAGTAAAGCGATATTTGGAGGAGACTTTATGGACCAGACTGGAAGAAAGATCACAAAGATCGCCCGTGAGGTTGGAAAGTTCACGGTGCAGACCATGAAGGAAGAGGGGATCGGAACAGCGGAATTCGATTTTATCCATCTCGTGCGCCACAATCCGGGAATCACCCAGACGGAGGTACGGGAGACTCTTAAGATCGATAAGGGCGCTGCGGCGAGGCGGGCGGCAAGCCTGGAGGCAAAAGGGTATCTCGAGAGAAAGCCGAATCCGGCGGATGGAAGAAGCCAGCTGCTTTACGCGACAAAAAAGGCGGAGGCATTAAAGAATTCGAAGGCGAGTATCGAGGCGGTCTTTTATGAGTGGCTGCTGGCGGAGCTGCCGGAGGAGGAGAAAAACGCATTTTGTGAGACGCTCGACAAACTGTACTGGCGGTCGAAGAATGAGCGGAGAGCTGGATTTGTGGATGTAGCGGAGTTAGTGGAGAAGCATAAGGAAGAGAATATAGAGGGTGCAGATGAAAAAAAGATGTAAAAAATAGAACTGTTTGAAGCTAGGATCTTGAAAGCAGCGGTGATAATAAAGAGAACGAGAAATTCTGGGTCTGGTGCAGAAAAAAGATATTTTTGAAGAAATTGCAGCAAAAATAAAAACAGACACTCCGGAAGAAGCTGCTTCAGAGAGAAATCGGTAACCTGGAAAAGTTTATAAGACTTCAGGAAAGAACAGCAATGGAAAAGAAAAATTTTCGCCCAGATAAGATCATGATGTATTTCCGGGCAGAATGGAAGGTTCTGGCGTTGATCACAGTGTCGGGATTGATCTATAACCTGGGCCTCATGGCGGGGCCATGGTTTGAGGGAAAGATGGCGGGCTGCCTGATGCAGATCCTGACAGGGACGGAGCGTTTTCCGGCGATGCTCCGGCTGGCGCCCGCCTATGTGATCGTGATCGGAACGGTGCAGCTGGCGAGATATATCAAGCGGTTCTATGTGCGCCGGTTCGCCAACAATGTAAACCGGCGGATGAAGCGGATCCTGTACCGGACACTGATACATAAATCCCGTGTGGAGCTGGAAAAAGAGGGCGCCGGAAATGTCATCACGAAGGCGATCTCCGACGTGGATGACTGCGTGGAAGGTATGAGAAAGTTTACCACGGAGATCTTTGATACAGGTGTGGCGCTTTTCGGATATGTGTGCATGCTGCTCTATTACGACTGGAGACTGGCGCTCTGTTCCATGATCTTTCCCCCTTTTTCCTATATTATAGCAGAGAAGATGAAACGGATCGTCCAGACAACGGGAGCAGCTTACAAGAAGCAGACCGGAAAGCTCAACGCGGTGACCCTGGATCGGATCACCAACGCCATTACATACCGTGTTTTCGGATGTGAGAAGGAGCGCGGGGAGAACTACGAGGTTCACTTAAAAGAGTATGAACAAGCAGCTGTGAAGGCGAATATCTGGAACGCGGCTCTGCCGCCGGTCTACAAGGTGATCGCCATGGCGGGAACTGTGATGATCCTGTATTTCGGTTCAGAAAATATCCTCGGAATGGGCTGGACGTCATGGGATGTGGCGGCATTTACCACATTCCTGGCATGTTACGCGAAGCTCTCCGATAAGTCCTCGAAGGCGGCGAAGCTCTTCAATGCGGTCCACAAGGCGCAGGTTTCCTGGAAGAGGATCCATCCGTACATGGAGCGGGCGTCTGAGGCTGTGGAGAAAGATGAGATCGCGGCGCAGAATGAAAACTACAATACTGAAAGCTCCGACAAGGATGTGAAGAATGGACCGGGAGGCAGTGCGGTGCATAAATCCGGGCAGCAGTCAGAAAAGAACAGCGTCAAAGAAAACGTAGCCGTAGCTGATCATCTCTCTTTCGCCTATCCGGGCAGTGACCCGATCTTTAAGGAGATTTCCTTCACCGCGAAACCAGGTCAGATCGTCGGCATCACGGGTCCGGTGGCGTGCGGAAAATCTACACTGGGAAAGAGTTTTCTCTGCGAATATCCGTATGAGGGTCATCTGACTTACGGCGGCAGGGAGCTTTCCTCCTACACGGAAAATGAGCGGAGCCGGATCATCGGGTATCTTGGACATGATCCGGAGCTTTTGGGAGACAGCGTGGAAAACAACGTGCTCTTGGGGGATGATGACAACGTCTGGACATGGCTTAGGGCTGTATGTTTCGACGAGGAGGTCCGGGAGATGGAGGAGAAGGAGAAGACCGTTGTGGGAAACAGTGGCGTCCGTCTCTCGGGAGGGCAGGCGGCGCGTCTTGCGTTGGCGAGAACACTCTGCCATGGAAAGCCGGTGCTGGTTCTGGATGATCCGTTCTCGGCGCTCGACAGAAATACAGAAAAACAGGTATTTGAGCATGTGAAGGAGCTCTCGAAAGACAGGATCGTGTTCCTGATCTCCCACAGACTATACCTGTTCCCGGAGTTCGACCAGGTGATCTGGATGGACCAGAAGATGGGAACATGCAGCAGCCATGAGAGGTTGATGGCGGAAAATCCGCAGTACGCGGAGCTTTACAGGGCGCAGGTTTCGGAGAAAGATGAAAATATTCTGTCAAGTGAGAAAAAGGATCATCCTGACGGCGCACAGAAATATGAGGATATTGAATAGACAACGAAAAGAAGCGGAAATCGCGGGAATCCATCAGGGAGACCGCATGAAAATTCTGGGGAGAGGAGATGGAAATCATGACTGCAAATAGACGTATCAGCGCGGCATCGATTATCGGAAATACCGTCGTGCGGGAAAAATGGCTTTCCATCGGAATCATTCTGACGGTGACGGGTGCCGTTGTCATTTCCCTGCTTCCGCCTCTCGTTCTCGGAAAGATCATTGACCGGATCGCCGGCGGAAATTTCCCGGGATTTTCCATGGCAGCAGAGTATTTTCTGCTGATCTTTTTGTCGGGGGCGCTGGAGTCCTTGAGAGAAAGTTTCCTGACTGTGTTTGGACAGAAGATGACCCATGCGTTCCGAAGCGAGCTTTCGAAGAAGCTTGTCCGGCTGAGCGCTGACACATTAAATAAGGAAGAGCCGGGTGCTGTGGTATCCAGGTTTGTGGGCGATGTAGATACCGTGGAGGCATTGTTTACCTCCGGAATCATCAGCATGTTCGCGGATGCCTGCAGAGTCATCAGTATCTTTGCGGTGATCTGGTTCCAGAACCGGGGACTTGCGCTGCTTCTTGTTGTATTGATTCCGGTGATCTTTGCGTTCACGAGAATCGTCCAGAAGCAGATGCTGACGGCGCAGTTAGAGAATCGCGCGGCAATGAGCCGTGTCACAAATCATGTTCCGGAGACAATCCGGTGTATCAGAACGATTCATACACTTGGAAAAGAGACGTATATGGAGAAAAGGTATGATGACTATATCGGGGAGAGCTATTCGGCGGTCGAGAAGACGAACTTTTACGACGCTGTTTACTCGCCGTTGATCCTGTTCCTGAATGCGGTGGCGGTGGCGATCGTCATGCTGCTTGCGGCATCCGGAAACGCGAAGATCCTGGCATTGTTCGGCATGTCCGTGGGAAAATCTGTCGCAGTCATCAACTATATTTCCCAGGTATTCTCGCCGATCGAGAATCTCGGCATGGAGATCCAGACGATCCAGTCGGCGGTTGCGGGTGTTTACCGGATCAACGAGTTTCTGGCGAAGCCGGAGAGGGAGATGGTAGAAGAGAGAGCACTTGTGGATTCCAGACATACAGTTGGAAAGAATGGCGCTGTACAGGAATTAGAGAATGCGCAGGGGAGAGCGGAGAATAGTTCCGGGGACACCAGTGCGGCGAGTATAGATTTAGATGCGGCTAAGTTAAAGGATGGCGGCATTTTCGAGAATACAGAACCATGCGTGGAGTTTAAAGATGTCACCTTCGGCTACGACGACCACATCGTTTTAAATGACATGAATTTCGCAATCTATCCGGGCGAGCAGGTAACGCTGACGGGACGTACCGGCGCCGGAAAGAGTACGATTTTTAAGCTGCTTTTAGGACTCTATCGCCCGAATTCCGGTGAGGCTCTGATTGAGGGCGAGGCGGCATATCGGCTCTCTGACAAGGAGAAAAGAAAGAAGTTCGGCTATGTGGAACAGTCCTTTCATATGGTTCCGGGCACGGTCCGCGACCAGATCACACTGTTTGACCCGGCGATCGGGGACGAGGCGGTGCAGGCGGCCGCGAAGCTCGTGGGACTCCATGGGACGATCGTGAGCCTGGATGATGGCTATGACACATTATGTAAACCGGAGATATTCTCCCAGGGTCAGTGGCAGCTCTTATCCATCGCGAGAGCCGTTGCCGGAAAACCTGGGATCCTGCTTCTCGATGAGATCACGGCGAACCTTGACGCGGAGACGGAGGAGATGGTGATCCGGGCATTAAAGAGCGCGTCGGAAGGGCGTACTGTTATCTCGATCTCCCACCGTGTTTACCAGAAGGACGGAACTGGGCGGCTCATTACCGTGTATGGATAGGGATTTTCTGAACTGAAAATCCCGTACAATACAGTTATGGCAGCGGATTTTGCCGATTTGGAATGCGAAGCATCGGCAAAATCGGTTACAGTTCATGTAAGCATGAACTGTAACACCAGATCAGGTATTTAGCGATTGGGAGTTGATTTATATTTACAAATGTTGACAGTGGGAATATAATAAGCCGAAGAAATCCTCGAGATTTTGTTTGACGGGAGGCGAAATCATGTCAATTTTATTTGCGATCATATTTCTTGTCGTGATCTTTAAGTGCGTTGGTCTTGTGCTTGGCGTATGTGGAAAACTTCTCGGCGCGGTGCTGAGCTTGTTTGGATTTATCTTATCCATCGCTGTCGGAGCAATCGTATTCGGAATTTCCACGGCATTTGCATTGGTGCTGTTATGCATCGCGGCGGGATGGCTGTTGATCAAGCTGATATTTTAAAGATCGTGTGTTTAGAATGGACACAGAAAGTGTGAGACTCCGGGATGGTGATGCCGGCCTGCAAAATCCGTCCCGGAGTCTTGACAAACATGGAAAAATCCATTAAAATCCATCATATATGCATATCAGACAGGCATTGAAGAGGGAAAGTAGATGAATGGCGGCATCCCAGAGAGGAAGCAGACGGTGAGAGCTTCCATGTGCGCGTTGTTGAACCGGCCTCGGAGCTTTGTGCGAGAGATGTGGAAAACGGCAGTGAAAACAGATTGCCGCAGTGAATGACTACATTGCTAAGTACAGCGTAGATCCGGCGTTAACGGATATCAGAGGAGAGTTCCCGTAAAGTGCGGGAGCTAATTTGGGTGGTAACGCCGGCTGTCGGTCCCTTTTGTGGACGACAGCCTTTTTTATGTAACAGGGAATTCCTTGGAATTTCCTGTTACATAAAAAGGCACTAATGTGCCAAAGATGCGCACTCGCGCGAAGATGTAGATTGTCGCAAGCGACCGCGCGAGGCGCGAGAATGTGCCAAGGCACATTTTTTTCGTTTCCACGGGGAGTGCCCCGGAACGGAACAGGCGTCCTGCATCCTCAGAAATTTTAGATGTATGCAATCCAAGAATTCATATAAAGGAGAAAAGCAATGGCAAGAGAGAAGAAACTTGTGGAATCCATCACTTCTATGGAAGACGATTTCGCGCAGTGGTACACAGACGTTGTAAAAAAAGCAGAATTATGTGATTATGCAAGCGTAAAGGGCTGCATGGTCATCAAACCGGACGGATACGCGATCTGGGAGAACATCCAGCATGAACTGGACAAGCGCTTCAAAAAAGCAGGCGTAAAGAATGTTTACATGCCGTTATTCATCCCGGAGAGCTTACTTGATAAAGAGAAAGACCATGTAGAAGGCTTCGCACCGGAAGTTGCATGGGTAACACAGGGAGGTCTTGAGCCGCTTCAGGAGCGTCTCTGCGTCCGCCCGACATCCGAGACTCTGTTCTGTGATTTCTACCAGAAAGACATCCACTCCTACCGTGACCTTCCGAAGGTATACAACCAGTGGTGTTCCGTAGTAAGATGGGAGAAGACGACAAGACCGTTCCTCCGCTCCAGAGAGTTCTTATGGCAGGAAGGCCACACCGCACATGCGACAGCAGAGGAAGCTCAGGAGAGAACGATCCAGATGTTAAACCTCTATGCAGATTTCTGCGAGGATTTCCTTGCGATCCCGGTCGTTCGCGGACAGAAGACAGATAAAGAAAAATTCGCAGGTGCTGAGGCAACCTATACCATCGAGTCCTTAATGCATGACGGAAAGGCACTCCAGTCCGGAACCAGCCACAACTTCGGCGATGGCTTCGCAAAGGCTTTCGGCATCCAGTATTCCGATAAGGACAACCAGTTAAAATATGTTCACCAGACCTCCTGGGGTATGACGACCCGTATGATCGGTGCCATCATCATGGTACACGGTGACAACGAGGGTCTTGTACTTCCGCCGAACGTAGCTCCGACTCAGGTTGTGATCGTTCCGATCCGCCAGCAGCAGGAGGGCGTTCTTGAGAAGGCAAGAGAGGTCGAGGAGGTTCTCTCCAACTTCCGCGTAAAAGTTGATGATTCTGATAAGAGCCCGGGCTGGAAGTTCTCCGAGTCCGAGATGAGAGGAATCCCGGTCCGTGTAGAACTTGGACCGAAGGATATCGAGGCAGGCCAGGCTGTATTAGTACGCCGTGACACCCACGAGAAGATCACCGTTGCTTTAAGCGAGATCGCAGAGAAGGTGGATGAGCTCTTAAAGACGATCCAGCATGACATGTACGAGCGTGCGAAAGCACACCGTGACGCCCACACCTACGACGCACACAACATGGAAGAGATGAAGGATATCGCTGACAATAAGCCGGGCTTCATCCGTGCGATGTGGTGCGGCTGCCAGGAGTGCGAGGACAAGTTAAAGGAGCAGGTCGGCGTTACATCCAGATGTATGCCGTTCAAGCAGGAGAAGCTTGCTGAGACCTGCGTATGCTGCGGCAAACCGGCAACCAAGATGGTTTACTGGGGCAAAGCATATTAATGAAGCAATGGAATATCAGGGATCTGACGCTCGGAGGGCTGTTTACAGCCCTCATCGGCGTCGGAGCTTTTCTTAAGATCACGATCCCGGTGCAGCCAGTGCCCATGCACTTTACGCTGCAGTTTTTCTTTGTGCTGCTTGCGGCCCTTTTGCTTGGATCAAAAAGGGCATTTGCCAGCGTGCTGACATATCTGGTGATCGGATTGTGTGGGATCCCGGTCTTTGCCACGGGCGGTGGTCCGGCGTATCTTTTAAAGCCTACATTCGGCTTTTTGATCGGATTTGCGGCGGCGGCCTATGTGACGGGACGTGTATATGAGATCAGGAAAAGTACATCTTTTTCCTGGCTTTTATTTTCTGCATTCTGGGGACTTCTCGCAGACTATGGCTGCGGGATGATCTATTTTTATGTGTGCAGCAATTTTGTCCTTGGCGTAAGCGTTGGATGGAAGGTCGTGTTTGTCAACTGCTTTCTTCTGACGGTCGGTGAGGATTTTATTTTATGTGTTCTGGCGGCAGTTTTGGCGAAACGGCTGATCCCAGTTCTTAAGAATCTGGGGAAATGATTACTAATTTATAAGGAGGAAACCGGACCGGTGAGAATTGAGATGCCCTATGAGGCGGAATGGATCATTGACAATATACGAAGCCATGGATACGAGGCATTTATCGTCGGAGGCTGTGTCCGGGACGCAGTCCTCGGGAGAATTCCGGGGGACTGGGACATTACAACCTCCGCAAAGCCGGAGCAGGTGAAGGAGATCTTCGGGAAAACCGTGGATACAGGCCTTAAGCATGGAACGGTGACGATCATTAAGCATGGAAGCGGCTATGAGGTCACCACATACCGGATCGACGGGGAATATCTGGACGGAAGACATCCGGAGACGGTTGAGTTTACGCCGGATCTCAGGGAAGATCTAAAGCGCCGGGACTTTACGATCAATGCCATGGCATACAGCCATGAGACGGGGATCGTGGATGAGTTTGAGGGCATGGAAGACCTGAAGCGCCGGGTGATCCGGTGCGTTGGCTGTGCGAAGGACCGGTTTACGGAGGACGCGCTGCGGATTCTCAGGGCAGTGCGGTTTGCGGCACAGCTGGACTTCGTGATCGAGGATGAGACGTACAAGGCCATTGCTGAGATCGCGCCGAATCTCGTCCATGTGAGCAAGGAGCGGATCCAGGTGGAACTCACGAAGCTTCTGCTGTCGGATCATCCGGAGAAGATCTGGATGGTGGACGCGACGGGGATCGCGGAGTATGTGACGCCAGGATTTACAGAGGTGTTTGAACGGGAACTGGAGAGCAGAAATTCCATGGATCCGTTAAAAGAATGCTGGGCTGGCATCGTTGCGCTTCCGGCGGACAAATCCCATAGATGGGCCGGTTTCCTGCGCCATATGACAGCGGAGCAGGCGGTGAAGATCCTTCGCGGATTAAAGCTTGACAATGATACTATTGGAAACGTAAAGAACATGATCACGGCATTCCAGGCACCGCTTGCGGTCGATAAGGTCGAGATCCGTAGACTTTTAAGCCGGGTGACGGAGTACCAGTTCCTCGGAGCCATGCAGCTAAAGAAGCTGGACGGAGATGAGACAGTTCCGGGGATCCTGCGGCTTTTTGAGGAGATCAAAGAGGCAGGAGACTGTGTGAGCCTGAAGCAGCTGGCGGTCAACGGAGGCGATCTTCTCGCAAAAGGTCTGGAAAAAGGAAAGCAGATCGGCGACGGGCTCATGTACCTTTTGAATCTGGTGCTTGAAAAACCAGAATTAAATAAAAAAGATATATTATTAGAAAAAATAAATCAATTTAAAAAGAAATAAAAATGTCAGTAGGGACATCTGCAGAGAATTTTGCAGGTGTCTTTTTTGTGTAATAGGAAATTCCAAGGAATTCCCTATTACATAAAAGGCACTAATGTGCCGATGATGTGCACTCGCGCGAAAATGTAGATTGTCGCAAGCGGCCGCGCAAGGCGCGAGAATGTGCCAAGGCGCATTCTTTTTTATTTAACGACGGGCAGCCAGAAAGCAGGAAAAAACGTACAGGCCGTATTCTGGAAACAGGGGAATAATCCCCCCTTTCATTTCATATCTTGTGCAGAAGGAAATTCCGGCAGCAGGATGAGGGCCGGAATTGTTGTCGATGGAAAAGGTCAGAGCAGGATATGGGGGGATAGAATCGTGATCGACTGGAAGGAAGAGGCGGAGAAGACGTACGGATTTCGGGTGGATGTGCTGCGGAGAGGACGAGGATCCTGGATCCTTGAGACGGATCTGGGACTGCGGCTTTTAAAGGAATATCGTGGAAGTGTGAACCGCCTGGAGTTTGAGGAGGCGGTTTTGCAGTCTTTAGATGGAATGGAGACTCTGAAGGCGGACCAATATGTGAGAAATTCTGAGGGGGAGCTGTTGTCGACGGCGGAGGATGGGACCAGATATATCGTGAAGGAATGGTTCGCGGACCGGGAATGTGACCTGAAGGATGAAAGAGAGGTATTGTCGGCGGTGCGGGCATTGGCGCTTCTGCATCGGCAGTTCCGCATGATCAAACGGCAGGAAACGTGGAATATGAGATCCATGATCTCACTGCCGCTCTTTGAGGCCATGCGCCGCCACAACCGGGAGTTAAAGAAGGCGAGGACATTTATCCGCGGAAAGCGGAAGAAAAATGAATTTGAGCTCCGAGTGATCGGAAATTTTGAAATTTTCGCGGCCCAGGCCGTGGAAGCAGAGCGGGGCATGGAAAGGCTGTATGAGATTCACGGAAAAGAGATCGCAGATGGGTACGCGGTCTGCCATGGGGAGCCGGATTACCACCATATCCTGATCGGAAACGGGTACACGGCGGTGACGGAGTTCAACCAGATGCACCTGGGTGTCCAGATGGAGGACCTGTATTATTTCCTCAGGAAGATTATGGAAAAGCATGACTGGAATGAGCGGCTGGGGCGGCAGGTCATGGAGTCCTACGAACGGGTGCTGCCGGTCTCGGAAGTGGAGCGGCAGGTGCTTTATTACCTGTTTTTATATCCGGAAAAGTATTGGAAACAGATCAATTTTTATTACAACGCCAACAAGGCCTGGGTGCCCGCGAAGAGTACGGAGAAGATCAGAAAGCTGGAGGCTCAGCAGGAGGCGAGGGAGAGCTTTATACAGACAGTTATTCAAGGCGTGTAAGGAAAAAGCCAGGAGATCGGAATTACGGATAAAGAGCAAAAGACTTGCGGAACCAGAGGATAGTGTGATAAGATATGGTATAAAAATGTGGCCGTGAGCGGAAAAATAGTACGGTCGGCAGCAAAGGAGGAAGTCCCATGAAATGTCCGTTTTGTGGTGCCCAGGATACAAAGGTCATCGACTCGCGTCCGGCTGATGATAACAGCTCGATCAGACGCCGACGTCAGTGCGAGGAGTGCGGAAAGCGCTTTACGACATATGAGAAATTAGAGACACTGCCGCTTATGATCATCAAGAAAGATGATTCCAGAGAACCGTACAATCGTGCGAAGATCGAAAACGGAATCCTTTTGTCATGTCATAAGCGTCCGGTCTCCTCGGACCAGATCACGAAGATGATCGACGAGATCGAGAAGCAGATCTTCAGCATGGAAGAGCGTGAGATCCCGTCCGTGACCATCGGCGAGCTTGTCATGAAAAAACTCAAGATGGTGGACGAGGTTGCATACGTCCGTTTCGCGTCTGTCTACAGGGAATTTAAGGATGTGAACGCGTTTATGGATGAATTGGCTAAGTTCTTAAATAATAAATAACAGCAAAAGAGGCGGTTTGGCTGTGCACCGGTCTGCAAAAGGGTCAATGAATGACGTTGTTCACCCGGATAAAAACAGGAGCAGGTATGGCTGAAGTGCTGAATTAAGGGTAATATTATGTTTGAAATATTCTATCCGGGGAACTATGTGGACAGCGCATACGAGATCCCGTACGAGAAACTTTATGAGAGAGGATACCGGGGAATCATCTTCGATGTGGACAATACCCTGGTTCCCCACGGGGCACCGGCGGACAAGCGGGCGATCGAGCTCTTTGAGCGGCTCCGCGCCATCGGCTTTTCCACCTGCATCCTTTCCAATAATAAGGAGCCGCGTGTATCACCTTTTGCGGACAAGGTGGGAAGTCCCTATATTTATAAGGGTGGGAAACCGTCGAGAAAAGGCTACGAGCGGGCTATGGAGCGGATGAAAACGGACCGTGATACCACTTTTTTTGTCGGCGACCAGCTGTTTACGGACGTCTGGGGCGCAAACAGGACAGGCCTCTATTCGATCCTTGTAAAGCCCATCAATCCAAAAGAAGAGATCCAGATTGTCCTGAAACGGTATCTCGAGGCGGTAGTTCTCATGTTTTACAGGAAACGATTGAAAAAAACGGGGCGGACAGCCGGGGATTTTTGCAAAAAATAGTTGAAAACCGTTGGAGAATAGTATAGAATAGGATAGAATCAGCGATAAGCGTGAAATTTGAAATGAAATAATTGGAAACAGTTTTAAGGAGGATTATCATTTATGGTATCAGCAGGTGATTTCAGAAATGGCGTTACACTTGAAATCGATGGACAGGTTGTTCAGATCTTAGAGTTCCAGCACGTAAAACCGGGTAAGGGTGCTGCTTTCGTTAGAACAAAATTAAAAAACGTTATCAATGGCGGTGTAGTTGAGAGAACATTCCGTCCGACCGAGAAATTCCCAGCAGCAAGAATCGACCGCGTAGATATGCAGTATCTGTATGCAGACGGTGACCTTTACAACTTCATGGATGTTAACACATACGAGCAGATCGCATTATCCACAGATGTTGTAGGTGATGCATTAAAGTTCGTTAAAGAGAACGAGACAGTTAAAGTCTGCTCCTACAATGGCAAGGTATTCTCTGTTGAGGCTCCGTTATTCGTAGAGCTCGAGATCACAGATACAGAGCCGGGCTTCAAGGGCGATACAGCCACAGGCGCAACAAAGCCGGCTACTCTTGAGACAGGCGCTCAGATCAACGTTCCGTTATTCGTTAACCAGGGTGACCGCGTTAAGATCGATACACGTACTGGTGAGTACCTTTCCAGAGCTTAATCCACGAAGTATTATAACCCCAGGAAACCTTATGTTTCCTGGGGTTTTCGTTCCATAAAACGCTGTAAAATACGCACAACCAGTAACGTAATAGTAACAAACTAATAACACTGTGTTCATGAACGCTGCCAGCCCATATCCTGGCGGCTTTTTGTCATTGTTCACGGGTAGGAATTTTCTGAACTGAAAATTCATCTTCTTCACGAAAAATTGCGTAACCGGTTGCCAATTGGGTAAAATTTTCTTATAATGGAAAGCACAGAGAAAGGAAGTGAACACATAATGGAAGGTCGAAGTCATACGATGGAAGCAGACGCACACCCTGAACCAGTGGCAATAGGCATGACAGGGACGATCTGTTATGTGTATTGCCGAATTTAGCTGTACAGGAGATTGTGGACCGGCGCAGGGGAAATGCGGCGGCTGCAGGTGTCTTTGCTTCCATAATCGCGTGAAAAGATCAGCAAAATGCTGAGTGAAAACAACTGATTATGGGGGAAAAGAAAATGCCGAATGATGGAAATGAGACATTTGACATGGAGCATCTTCTGGATCTGGCGAAGGAGAAAAAGTACCGCCTGTTAAAGGAAGAGCTTGTGGAACTGAACGAGGTGGATATCGCGTCGTTCATCGAAGAACTGGATTCCGAGCGTACGGTCATCGTGTTCCGGATGCTGCCGAAGGCGCTGGCGACCGAAGTGTTTGCCGAGCTTCCGGTGGACAAGCAGAGTCACATTATCAACAGCATCACCGATAAAGAGCTTTCCGAGATCGTGGAAGAGCTTTATGTGGATGATGCCGTAGACCTGGTGGAGGAACTTCCGGCAACGGTGGTCCGCCGTGTCCTTCAGAACACGAAACCGGAGACGAGAAAACTGATCAACCAGTTCTTAAACTATCCGGAAAACACAGCCGGAAGTATCATGACGGCTGAGTACGTCGGATTAAAGAAGACTATGACGGTGGAACAGTGTTTCGCCTATATCCGTCATCACGCGGTGGATTCCGAGACGATCTACACCTGCTATGTGATGGACGAAAAACGAATGCTGGACGGCGTTGTGACGGTAAAGGATCTTCTCCTTCAGCCCTATGAGCGTCTGGTGGGCGATATTATGGACACCCACGTCATCAAAGCCCAGACGACCGATGACCAGGAGCAGGTGGCGGACACGATGAACAAGTACGGTCTGCTCTCCATGCCGGTAGTTGACAGTGAGGACCGCCTTGTGGGAATCATCACCGTTGACGATGTCATGGAAGTCATGGAAGAAGAGGCCACCGAGGACTTCGAGAAGATGGCGGCGATGCTGCCGAGTGAAAAGCCGTATCTAAAGACCGGCGTCTTCACATTGGCAAAAAACAGGATCCCGTGGCTTCTGATCTTAATGCTTTCCAGTACGATCACCGGCGGAATCCTCGTAAAATATGAGAATGCCTTTGCGGCAATCCCGCTTCTTGTAAGCTTTATCCCGATGCTTATGGATACCGGCGGAAACTCCGGAAGCCAGAGCAGCACCATGATCATCCGTGGTATGGCTATCGGCGATGTGGAGCCTTCGGATATCCTGAAGGTCGTGTGGAAGGAAGTACGGGTCGGCGTGATCGTTGGATTTGTCCTGGCGGTGGTAAACTTTATCCGTCTGATGATCCAGTATCCGGGCAACACGATGATCTGCGTGACCGTCGTGATCAGCCTGTTCTGTACGGTCATCGTTGCGAAGACGATCGGATGCACACTGCCGATCGGGGCGAAGGTCTTAAAGCTTGATCCGGCGATCATGGCGTCACCGATGATCACGACGATCGTGGATGCGGTGAGTCTGATGGTGTACTTTAATCTGGCTTGTCATTTATTAGATATGACGGTATAGAAAAAAAGAATGTCTGTCTGCGGAACTATCCGCGGATAAATATATATCAACAGGAGATATGGATTATGGAAAAAATCAGAACAAGATTTGCGCCGAGCCCGACCGGCCGGATGCATGTAGGTAATTTAAGAACAGCTCTTTACACATACCTGATCGCAAAGCATGAAGGCGGAGATTTCATTCTCCGTATTGAGGATACAGACCAGGAGCGCCACGTTGAGGGTGCTGAGGGAATCATCTACCGCACACTGGAAAAGACCGGACTGATCCATGACGAGGGTCCGGATAAGGACGGCGGCTATGGTCCGTATGTCCAGAGTGAGCGCCAGAAAGCCGGAATCTACATGGAGTACGCGAAAAAGCTTGTAGAAAAAGGTGAGGCATATTACTGCTTCTGTACCCAGGAGCGCTTAAATTCATTAAAGAAGACCGTAAACGGTGAGGAGATCATGGTTTACGATAAGCACTGCCTGCATCTTACCAAAGAAGAGGTAGAGGCAAACTTAAAGGCAGGAAAGCCGTTCGTTATCCGCCAGAACAACCCGAAAGAGGGAACTACAACATTCCACGATGAGATCTACGGAGATATCACGGTAGACAACGCAGAGCTCGACGATATGGTCCTTATCAAATCCGACGGATACCCAACCTACAACTTCGCAAACGTTGTGGATGACCATCTGATGAAGATCACACACGTTGTCCGCGGAAACGAGTACCTTTCTTCCTCCCCGAAGTACAACCGTCTCTACGACGCATTCGGCTGGAAAGTTCCGGTATATGTACACTGCCCAACCATCACAAACGAGGAGCACAAGAAATTAAGCAAGAGAAGCGGACATTCCTCCTTCGAGGATCTTCTCGAGCAGGGCTTTTTAACAGAGGCGATCGTAAACTTCGTTGCCCTCTTAGGATGGTCCCCGACAGACAACCAGGAGTTCTTTACTCTTGAGGAGCTTGTAAAAGCGTTCGACTACCACAATATGAGCAAGTCCCCGGCTGTCTTCGATATGACAAAGCTTCGCTGGATGAACGGAGAGTACATCAAGAAGATGGACGATGAGAAGTTCTTCGAGCTTGCAAAGCCGTACCTTGAGACTGCGATCAAGAAACCGTTAGACTTAAAGAAGATCGCCGGAATGGTGAAGACGAGAATCGAGACACTGTGCGATATCGCGGATCAGGTCGACTTCTTCGAGGAGATGCCGGAGTACAGCGCGGACATGTATATCCATAAGAAGATGAAGACAACAAAGGAGAACTCCTTAGAGACATTAAAGGAGGTTCTTCCGATCCTTGAGGAACAGGATGACTTCAGCAATGATGCCCTGTTTGAGGCTCTTTCCAAGTATGTTGCCGATAAGGGCGTAAAGACTGGTTTCGTTATGTGGCCGATCCGCACAGCAGTATCTGGAAAACAGATGACACCGGCAGGCGCTACCGAGATCATGGAGATCATCGGAAAAGAGGAGTCCCTGACACGTATCAGGAAGGGAATTGAGTTGTTGGAGGCTGCTGAGTAATTTGCAAATCGCGTAGCGGTGAGAGGACTGAACAGTCGCAAAACCGCAATACGATCATGCGGCGGACCGGGCAGAAACAGAAAGAAACCTGACCGGAATGGATAAATATGGATTTTAATAAAGCACAGATGACGGCCTTGGAGCACCGGGATGGACCGATGATGGTCTTAGCGGGTCCGGGGTCTGGAAAGACGACAGTAATTACACACAGAATCAAGAGACTGCTGGAGGCGGGCGTTGACCCCTCCGGCATTCTTGTCATTACGTTCACGAAAGCGGCGGCCGCGGAGATGAAGGAGCGGTTTCTCAGACTGGCGCGGGAGGAAGATGAAAAGCGGAGAAAGGCGGGGAAGAAGGATGATCACCTGCCGAAAAACGGATGGAGTCTGCACAGGCCGGAAAAAAGCCAACAGAGTGCAGCCGAGGCCAGGCAGCGCGCGCAGGGAGCCGGAAATTCTTTGGAAGCCGCGGGCAGCCGTGTGAGTTTCGGAACCTTCCATTCCGTCTTTTACCACATCTTAAAGTGGGCGTACCGCTTTCCCGCCGGAAATGTGATTAGCGGGGAGGAAAAGCGGCAGTATTTTAAAAAGTTTCTCGATGAGTCCGGGATGGAGGTGGAGGACGAGGCGGAGTTTATCTCCTCCATCATCAACGAGATCAGCTACGTGAAGGGCGAGCGCCTTGACTTAAAATATTACTATTCCCAGAACTGCCCGGAAGAGTGGTTTAAGAAGCTCTATGACGGGTACGATGAGATGCTGGAGCAGACGGGAAAGATCGATTTCGACGATATGCTCGTCATGTGCCATGAGCTGTTCACGGAGCGGAAGGACATCCTGGCTGCCTGGCAGAAAAAATTCAAGTATATTCTGGTGGACGAATTCCAGGACATCAATCTTTTGCAGTACCAGGTGGTGCGGATGTTAGCGCTGCCGGAAAATAACCTCTTTATCGTCGGGGATGATGACCAGTCCATTTATCGGTTCCGCGGGGCGAAGCCGGAGATCATGCTGGGATTTGAGAAGGATTTTCCGGGGACGAAGAGAGTTCTTCTTGGAACAAACTACCGGTCCACAAAGGAGATCGTGGAGACTTCGCTGAAGCTCATCGGGCACAATAAGGTTCGCTTTGAGAAGAAACTGGAGCCGTTCCGGGGATCCGGGCGGCCGGTGGATTTCAGGGTCTTTGACAATCCGGGACAGGAGATGGACACGGTGGCCCAGAGTATCCGGGCGTACCATGACGCCGGGTACATGTGGAACGAGATCGCGGTGCTGTTCCGCACCGGAGCGAACTCCGGGCTGATGGCGGAGCGGCTCATGGGATACAATATTCCCTTTCAGCTCCGGGATGTGATCCCAAACCTCTATAGCCACTGGATCGCGAAGGACCTCTTTGCCTACATGGAGATCGCGGCGGGCAGCAGAAAACGGTCGGATTTCTACCGGATCATGAACCGTCCGAACCGGTATTTCAGCAGGGACGCCTTTGATACGCCGACGGTGTCCTTCGACCGGTTAAAGTCCTTTTATCAGGACAGGGACTGGATGGAGGACCGGATATGCGACCTGGAGGCGGATCTCAGGACCATGTCGAGACTGAAGCCTGTGGCAGCGGTGAATTATATCCGCAAAGTCATCGGATATGACGATTATCTCAGGTCATACGCGGAGTTCCGGAGAATGAAACCGGAGGAACTTTTCGAGACAGCAGACAAGCTGGCGGAGAGTGCGGCGGAGTTTGAGACCTTCGAGGCCTGGAAGGAACATGCGGTGCGGTACGAGGAAGAGTTGAAAAAGCAGAATCTCGAAGAGACCAGGGAAGCGAGAGACCGGGTGACACTGTCCACGATGCACAGCGCGAAGGGGCTGGAATATCCGGTGGTGTTCGTGGTGGATGTGAATGAGGGGATCGTTCCGCATCACAAGGCGGGACTCCCGGCGGATATCGAGGAAGAGCGGCGGCTGTTTTATGTGGCCCTGACCCGAGCAAAGGACCGGCTCCATGTGGCGGCGGTGCGGGAGCGGTATCACAGGAAGACGGATGTTTCGCGGTTTATCGGGGAAGCAGGTTTGTAGAGGATTCAGAGAGGAGCCAGAGTCATTGCGGCTTAGGCCGCCGGAAAGGCACCATAGCAGAGAACAGTTCTTTCCTGCTGTGAATGCATGAAGAATGGAGGAGACAAATGGGACTTGTCCATATTTACTGTGGTGACGGAAAAGGAAAGACCAGCGCAGCGATAGGGCTTGCGGTCCGGGCAGCGGGCAGCGGTAGGCGTGTCGTGATCGCGCGGTTTTTAAAGACAGATAACTCCGGGGAAGTGGAGATCTTAAAGAGACTTCCGGAGGTGACACTGATCCCGTGCCGGAAGAACTTTGGCTTTGTCCGGTCCATGGATGAGGAGACGAAAAAAGAGTGCGCGGATTATAACAGAAATCTGTTTTTGGAGGCGGCAGAGCTGGCGAAAACTGCGGATCTCGTGGTCTTTGACGAGATCATGGCGGCGGTGAACTACGGGATGGTACCGGAAAAGGACATCCTGGATTTTCTGGAAAACCGGCCGAAAAAGGGCGAGCCGGATGGGCTGGAAATTGTCCTTACGGGGCGGAACCCGTCGGAGTCGTTACTTGGGGCGGCGGACTATGTGTCGGAGATCTGTAAGAGAAAGCATCCGTTTGACAAGGGAATCATGGCACGACGCGGAGTAGAATACTGATGTTACTGTGCATGGGTAGGAATTTTCCGGACTGGAGATTCCGTACAATACAGTGGTGGTAGGTTACTTTTCATGGGTAGGAATTTTCTGAACTGAAAATTCCGTATGATACCGTTATGACCTCGGATTTTGCCGATTCGGAATGCGAAGCATCGGCAAAATCCAGTTACAGTGCGCGGGCATGGAGTGCCCGTGTATTGTAACGGTGGTAGTGGATTTAGGCAATTCTTTCTATTGATTTTATGGATATTTACTGGTATTCTATAAAAAACAGCAGCCGCAGAAAAAACGGCTGTCAATTAACGGCACACTGCCGGAAATGAGAGGAAAATTAAGGTTATGGCAAAGGAAAAAAACATGAATCAGGACGCAGCAAACGACGAGGAGATGACAGTTACTCTGACACTGGATGATGGAACAGATTTAGAGTGCGTGGTTCTTACGATCTTCGAGGCGGCTGATAAGGAATATATTGCGCTTCTCCCGTTAGACGGCAATGAGGCTGAGGACGGAGAGGTCTACTTATACCGCTATACAGAGGACGCAGATGGCAACCCGGATATCCAGAATATCGAGAGTGACGAGGAGTACGAGATCGTTGCGGACGCCTTCGACGAGTTCCTTGATACAGCGGAGTACGATGAGATCGTAAGCGAGGAAGACTTAGACGACTAAGCCGGGAGCAAAATAGTGTTTCCAGGCTGGGTCTGTCAACAGAGCAGCGGAAAATGGAGATATGTTTCTGACAGGAAAACTGATTCGGAGACAAAGATAAAAAGCATTGATGGAGTCAAAAAGATATATCCGGTCGCAAAAAATTGACCGGATGAACTCTTTTTGGCTCCTTTTTTGCGGAAATTCCCTTCCTTTTCCGCATGTTTTGTGCTATGCTAAATACACTTGTGGTCGTATGGGATCACATTAAATTATGTAAAAACCATATTTTTGCGTATAAAGGTTTAGAAAGGAAAATTACCATGAAACTTGGCATTGTCGGCCTGCCGAACGTAGGTAAAAGTACATTATTCAACTCTTTGACAAAGGCGGGCGCTGAATCCGCAAACTATCCGTTCTGTACCATCGACCCGAACGTGGGCGTTGTTCCAGTACCGGATTTCCGTTTGAAGCTCTTATCGGATCTTTACAATTCTGAGAAGATCACACCGGCTGTGATCGAGTTCGTAGATATCGCAGGTCTCGTAAAGGGTGCATCCAAAGGTGAGGGACTTGGAAACCAGTTCCTCGCGAATATCCGTGAGGTAGACGCTATCGTTCACGTTGTCCGCTGCTTCGAGGACCCGAACGTGATCCATGTAGACGGAAGCGTTGATCCGCTCCGCGACATCGAGACTATCAACTTAGAGCTGATCTTCTCCGATATCGAGGTCATCGACCGCAGGATCGCGAAGATGGGCAAGGGCGCAGCTTCTAACAAGGCACTTGCGAAGGAATTAAACATCTTAAAGGCTGTGAAGGAACACCTCGAGAACGGCAATCTTGCAAAGAGCTTTGAGTGTGAGGACGATGAGGAGCAGGCATTTGTTGCTTCCTTAGATCTCCTTACCTGGAAACCGGTGATCTTCGCTGCGAACGTCGGTGAGGATGATCTTGCCGATGACGGCGCTTCCAATCCGCATGTACAGGCTGTCCGCAAGTTCGCTTCTGAGAACGACAGCGAAGTGTTTGTCGTGTGCGCGCAGATCGAGGAGGAGATCTCCGAGTTAGATGACGATGAGAAAAAGATGTTCTTAGATGACCTTGGTTTAAAGGAGTCCGGACTTGACAAGCTGATCGCGGCAAGCTACCGTCTTCTCGGTCTTATCAGCTACCTGACAGCAGGAGAGAAGGAGACACGTGCATGGACCATCAAGGTCGGCACAAAAGCACCGCAGGCAGCAGGAAAGATCCACACCGATTTCGAGCGCGGATTTATCAAGGCAGAGGTTGTAAACTACAAGGATCTCTTAGACTGCGGTTCCTACAACGGAGCGAAGGAAAAAGGACTTGTCCGCATGGAAGGTAAGGACTACGTGATGAAGGACGGAGATGTCGTTCTTTTCCGGTTCAATGTATAATTTCTCCTGAAGATCTGATAGAATAAGGAATATAAAAGTCATGGAGTGTATCAGTTAAACACCATTCCATGGCTTTTCTTTTGTTTTAGGACAGATTCCTGGCGGTTCCTGTTTGAGCAAGACGTGAACGGCAGTTCATGTCGAATAAACACGAGGACTGTCAAGCGAATCTGTTTGCTTTTTGCCGCTTTTCGGAGTAAAATAAAATTCACCAAAGAAAAAAGGAGAACAGAATCAATGTCAGGAGCAGATGTAAGCTTCGTTCACCTGGGGATCTCGATTCCCCACATGGTGAAGAGCTTTTCAATCGGAGGAATATCCTTTGCGTACTACGGACTGATCATCGGGATCGGCATGATCTTAGGACTCTGTGTTGCCCAGTCCGATGCGAAGCGCAGGGGACAGAATCCAGATATTTACCTTGATTTCGCACTTTACGGAATTATCTTTTCCATCATCGGAGCGCGGATCTACTATGTTTTCTTCCAGTGGGCCTACTACAAGGACCACCTGATGGAGATCGTGAACTTGAGGAAAGGCGGACTTGCGATCTACGGCGGAGTGATCGCCGGAATCCTGACGCTGCTTGTCTTTACAAAGAAACGCCACCTTTCCTTTTTGTCCATGGCAGACAGCGCATGCCTTGGACTTATAACCGGACAAATGATCGGACGATGGGGTAACTTTATCAACTGCGAGGCCTTCGGCCGCTACACAGACTGCCTGTTTGCCATGCGGATCAGACGTAGCATTGTGAATGAGAGCATGATCTCACAAAATCTCCTTGACCATCTGATCCTGGACAATGGAATCGAGTACATTCAGGTCCATCCGACGTTCCTCTACGAGTCCCTCTGGAACTTCGGTCTCCTGATGTTCATGCTCTGGTTCCGCAAGCGGAAAACGTTCACAGGGGAAATGCTTTGTATCTATCTGGCCGGGTATGGAATCGGAAGAGCGTGGATCGAAGGATTGAGAACGGATTCTCTCCTGATACCGGGTACCCAGATCGCGGTATCCCAGGCATTGTCTGTTGTGCTGGCGACCGTCTCTCTTGTGATCCTTATTTACAACAGGAGAAAGGCTTTCGTCCAGGGAAAGGAAGCAAACTGATATGGAGAGCAGGGAAGAATTGGTAAATCAGATCGAGGAGGCGAGAAAACGATTGAACGGAAGTATTGATGGAAAGGAGTCCTACGATCTGATCTACCGATACAGTGTGGAACTTGACCGGCTGATCGAACAGTATATGGACGCGGGATACTAGGGGGGGGCGCAGTACATAAAAATCGAATATACTCCAGATAAAATGCGGAAAAGCTGCCTGAAAGGCGGCTTTTTCGCGTTTTATAGGAAGATTTCCATAAAATGGCACCTTGTTTGTTACTGTACACGGGTAGGAATTTTCTGAACTGAAAATTCCGTACAATACAGTGGTGGTAGTGGATTTTGCCGATTCGGAATGCGAAGCATCGGCATAATCAGTTACTGTTTGCGCAAGGCGTGAACAGTGACCCTTGTTTTGTACATGAAAAAATGAAAAATTCCTTGCTATTTTAAAGTAAATGTACTAAGATTACATTAGAAGTGGTGGAAAGTGGATAAAAGTGGTTTAAAATGGTGGATCAGTGGATTACGATGGACCACATAATCACAGGAGTGAGTAATGTTCATTGGAGAGTACAGTCATACAATCGATGCAAAAGGCCGTCTGATTGTCCCTTCCAAATTCCGTGAGCAGCTGGGCGATGAGTTCGTTGTTACAAAGGGATTGGATGGGTGTCTCTTCGTGTACGAAAATTCTGAGTGGAAATCTTTTGAGGAAAAGCTCCACGCGCTTCCTCTTACGAATGCTAATGCCAGAAAGTTTTCGAGATTTTTCCTGGCTGGTGCCTGTGCCTGTGAGGTGGACAGGCAGGGAAGGATCCTGATCCCTTCTGTTTTAAGAGAATTCGCGAAGCTGGAAAAAGACGTCGTCTTAGTCGGCGTCGGAAGCCGGATTGAGATCTGGAACAAGGCGGTCTGGAACGAGAAGAATGTCTACGATGACATGGAAGAAATTGCAGAAAATATGGAAGGTCTTGGCATATGATTTTTGAACATAAATCAGTCCTGCTGATGGAAACCGTCGACAGCCTGAATGTAAAACCGGATGGGATCTACGTGGACGGGACTTTAGGCGGAGGCGGACATGCATACGAAGTATCCCGGCGACTCGGCGAAAAGGGCCGCCTGATCGGAATCGATCAGGACGCGGACGCGATCGCGGCGGCGACAGAACGTCTTCTCCCATTTAAAGATAAAGTAACGATCGTGAGAAGCAACTACAAGAATATCCGGGAAGTGCTCTTTAACCTTGGAATTGAAAAGGTGGATGGCATTTATCTGGATCTTGGTGTGTCTTCATACCAGCTGGATACGGCGGACCGTGGATTCTCTTACAGAGAGGATGCCCCGCTGGATATGAGAATGGATCAGAGAAACGACAAGACCGCGGCGGATATCGTAAACGGCTACAGCGAGATGGAGCTGTATAGAATTATCCGCGATTACGGCGAGGATCGTTTCGCAAAGAATATCGCGAAGCACATCGTCAGAGAGAGGGAGATCCACACAATCGAGACGACACTGCAGCTCGCAGAGATCATCCGCGGCGCGATCCCGGCAAAGATCCGTGCTGAGGGCGGACATCCGGCAAAACGGACATTTCAGGCGATCCGCATTGAATTAAACCACGAGCTGGATGTGTTAAACGATTCCATCGACACAATGATCGACCTCTTAAATCCGGGTGGACGTTTATCGATCATTACGTTCCACTCTCTGGAGGACCGCATCGTGAAGACGAGATTCCGCACAAATGAAAATCCGTGTATCTGCCCTCCGGATTTCCCGGTATGCGTATGCGGAAGAAAGAGCAAAGGCCGCGTTGTGACGAGAAAACCGATCGTTCCATCAGATGAGGAACTGGAAGAGAACAGAAGATCAAAGAGTTCGAAACTGAGGGTGTTCGAGAGAAGCTGAGAGCCCCCAAGTACAGAAAAAGCAGAAAGTTTATGGTAAATGTTCAGCAGATCTGCATGTTCCTGAAATCGACAACAGGGGAACATGAGCAGAACGGCACTGGACTGTTGCATATATATTAGAAAGGAAGTGATGGTATGGCAGCAAGGAGACGGAAAAGAGCCCCGCAGACCGAAGAATATGTAGAGGGAAATACTGTCCGTAAAGTCGAGCGTGTTCCCCGGTACGAGGAGCAGGAAAGAGGACATCAGCAGAAGCGGAATGTATCCCATACCGTTACAGTTCGGAGAAATCAGGAAAAAGCGCTTCAGATGAATCTTTTTTCCGTATTGTTGCTGACAGTGGCGGTGATCTGCACACTGTATATCTGTGTGAGCTATTTAAAGCTTCAGTCTTCCGTCACAGCGAGACTCAATCATATTGAGAGTCTGGAGGAGAGTATTGAAAAACTGAAAGGGGATAACGACGCTCTTCTCACAAGGATCAACACGTCGGTGGACCTGGATTATGTGTATAAGGTAGCGACTGAGGAACTGGGAATGGTTTATGCCAATAAGGACCAGGTCCGCTTATACAATAAGACGGAAAGCGAGTATGTAAGACAGTATGAAGACATCCCGGAACGGTAATAATAAGAAAGTTTTTACCATGAGTATGAAAGAAAAGCTGGCGGTTACGGTTCTCGTAACGACGCTGGCTTTGTTTGGTCTTGTCGTTGTTTTATACCGGATGATCAAGGATAAAAACGAGGACTACACCCAGATCGTATTGAACCAGCATTCCTCCTACGACAGCCGGACGATCCCGTACCGCCGCGGCGATATCGTGGACAGGAACGGAACATATCTGGCTACCAGTGAGAAGGTCTACAACCTGATCCTGGATCCGAACCAGATCAACCAGGATAAAGAGAACTACCTGGAACCGACGGTGTCCGCACTCTGTGAGGTATTCGGATACGACAGGGCAGATATTCTGGCGACGATCTCCGCCAATGAAAATTCCTACTATGTGCCTTATGAGAAACAGATCTCCGCAGACAAGAAGGAAGAATTTGAGACAAAAAAGAAAGAGCTGAATGATGCCTACGCGAAGTCAAAGGAAGACAGTGGAAAGAAGATCAAGGGCGTCTGGTTTGAGGATGAGTACCGGAGATTTTATCCGTATAATACCCTGGCCTGCAACGTGGTGGGATTCTCCTACGATAACGGAAAGCAGGGAAGTGGCGGAATTGAGCAGTATTACAATGACCAGCTCACCGGAACAAACGGAAGAGAGTATGGATACCTGGATGACGAGTCCAACATGGAGAAGGTCATTAAATCCGCTGAGAACGGAAATACCATCGTCTCCACCATCGATGTGAATATCCAGAGGATCGTGGAAAAGTATATCGACGAATGGATGAGCGGGATCGGAAGCAAGACGGCGGCTGTTATCGCCATGGATCCGAGAAACGGTGAGATCCTTGCCATGTCCTCCAACCGCAGATTTGATCTGAATAATCCGAGAGATCTGAGCTATGCCTATTCTCAGGAAGAGATCACGGCCATGACGGATGAGGGCAGGATGGATGCCTGGAACCAGATGTGGAGAAATTTCTGTGTAAATGATACTTACGAGCCGGGTTCCCCGGCGAAGCCGATGACAGTTGCGGCGGGGCTTGAGGAAGGCGTCATCAGTCAGAATGATACATTTCTCTGCGACGGCGGACAGGATGTTGGCGGCTACAGGATCAAATGTTCCAATATCTATGGACACGGAATCCTGACGTTGGAGCAGTCCTTAATGAAATCCTGCAACGATGCTATGATGCAGATCGCGGCGAAACTCGGAGTACAGCGGTTTGCAAAATATCAGAAATTATTCGGCATGGGTCAGAAGACCGGAATCGATCTTCCGGGAGAGGCATATGGACTGATCTACAATGCGGACAATATGGGCCCGACAGACCTTGCGGTAAACTCCTTCGGACAGAGCTATAACAGCACGATGATCCAGATGGCGGCGGCATTCGCCTCTGTCATCAACGGCGGTTCCTACTATGAACCTCATGTGGTAAAGCAGATCTTAAATGATCAGGGTTCTGTTGTGAAGAAGATAGAGCCGAATCTGGTGCGGGAGACGGTTTCCCAGTCCACCAGTGACTTTATCAGACACGCCCTGTTTATGACGGTCGACGATGAGGAGGGAACCGGTAAGGCGGGACGGGTTGCCGGATACAAGGTCGGCGGAAAGACGGGAACGGCGGAGAAGCTTCCGCGTTCCGCCCACAACTATCTCGTATCCTTCTGTGGATTTGCGCCGGCGGATGACCCGCAGCTTCTTATGTACGTGGTCATCGATACCCCGAATCTTCCGGGCAAAGAGCAGGCGCACAGCACTTTCGCCACAGAGGTTTTCCAGAAGATCATGGCGGAAGCGCTTCCATACTTAAATGTATTCCCGGATACGGATACGACGACGGAGGACGCAAGTCTTGCGGATCAGAATGAGGGGATCACGAATAACAACGAGGGTGGACTGGAGCCTGGAACCGGCGAGACCGCGGCGGAGACTGAGGCACCGACGGATGCGGAAGGAAATGTGATTCAGACAGAGCCTGCGCCGGAGGAAGAAGTGATTCCGTATGATGACGGTCTTGGACTTCCGGATGATATGCCGTCCGACGGATCGGGATCCGCGGCGGAGAGTGCGGGCGAAGCCCAGAGTATGGAATCGGTTCAGGAGACTGAGACCATGAAGAATGGAGCGGAGGAGACAACGCAGACCGCGCAGTGATCTGCTGACAGTTTAGCCATGTAGTGATTTATATTTGTGCAGAAAAATGTGCTGCAAGCTTGCTTGCATAAGCGTTTTCCTGCACAAATTAGTATATAGGGTGGCTGTTGCCATACATTTGGAAGAAGATGCCGGTGAGTACTGAACAATTACATATGGGGAATAATAGGAGAAGATCATGAAGAGAGAGATGGATATGGCGGAGGTTTCCGACGGAAAACTCTATGGCCTGGATGATATGGTGAAGGCGGACTGCGCAGGGTGTGAGGGCTGCCATGCCTGCTGTACCGGGATGGGAACCTCCGTGGTTCTCGATCCTTTTGACGCGTACCGCATGACGGCGGGGACAGGGAAGACCTTTGAGGCGCTTCTCGCGGGACCTCTGGAACTTAATGTGGTGGATGGGATCATTCTCCCGAACCTCAAGATGGCGGGGGAGGAGGAGGCCTGTTCCTTTTTAGACCAGAATGGACGCTGCAGGATTCATGCGTACCGCCCAGGGATCTGCCGGCTGTTTCCGCTTGGAAGAATTTATGGGGACGGCGGTTTTAAGTATTTTTTGCAGGTTTACGAGTGCGCGAAGGAGACCAGGGCCAAGGTAAAGGTTAAAAAATGGATCGATATGCCGGAGCCGAAGCGGTATGATGAGTTTGTCTGTACCTGGCATTACTTTTTAAAGGATCTGGAGCGGGTGATCGGAAAAGACACCTCCGGACAGGCGGCGAAGACCGTGAGTCTTTATCTTATGAAACAGTTTTATCTGATTCCTTATAATAAGGAAGAGGAATTCTATCCGCAGTTTGAGGAGAGAATGGCCGGGGCGAAGAGGGCGCTGGCTGGATTTCTTGCAATGTAATAAAATCCGTGCATGAGGAAACGGGAAGTCCCGTATATTAATTACCAAGACTTTTAAGATGAAGGTTTTGACATGGCGGAATTTCTGACACATCACAGAAAGAAGCTTTTTATCGTTTTTTTAATCTCGGTGCTTCTGATGGTGGGGCTGTGCGCCCAGCTGGGATTCCTGATGATCGCGAGGTCGGACCACTACAGCAAGATGGCGGATGAGCTCCACAAGAGGGAGCGGACCATCAAGGCTGCCCGGGGCGAGATCGTGGATCGGAATGGCACTGTGATCGCCGCGAACCGGACGGTCTGCACCGTGTCCGTGATCCACAATCAGGTGACGGAGCCGGAGAAGGTGATCCGGGAGCTGGTGCGGATCCTGGAGCTTCCGGAGCCGGAGGTCCGGAAAAAGGTAGAAAAGTGGTCTTCCAGGGAGATCATCCGGACAAATGTGGAGAAGTCGGTGGGGGACCAGATCATGAATCTCGGACTCTCCGGTGTGAAGGTCGATGAGGATTATAAGAGATATTATCCTTACAGAAGTCTCGCATCAAAGGTCCTGGGATTCACCGGAGCGGACAATCAGGGGATCATCGGCCTGGAGGTCATGTACGAGAGGTACTTAAAGGGCAGGGATGGTCTGATACTGACGACCTCCGACGCGAAGGGCACGGAACTCCAGAATGCCGCGGAGGAGCGGGTGGAGCCGGTGCCCGGAAATACCCTGACCGTGAGCCTGGATGTGAACATCCAGAAGTACGCGGAGCAGGCGGCGTACCAGGTCATGGAGAAAAAAGGTGCGAAGGCGGTCTCCGTGATCGTCATGAATCCCCGGAATGGGGAGATCTACGCTATGGTAAATGTCCCGGAGTTTGATCTGAACGACCCGTTCACGCTGAATGTGGAAAGCGGCGGACTCACTGGGACGGAGCTCCAGGACGCGAGAAATAAGATGTGGCGGAATCGCTGCATCAACGATACCTACGAGCCCGGCTCCACATTTAAGATCATCACAGCCGCAGCAGGGCTGGAGGCGGGAGTGGTCCATCTGGATGACAGGTTCTCCTGCCCGGGCTTCCGGATCGTGGAAGACCGGAAGATCCGCTGCCATAAGATCGGTGGACATGGAGGAGAGACATTTTTACAGGGAGCCATGAACTCCTGTAACCCGGTGTTTATCGACGTTGGCGCGAGACTTGGCGTGGATTCGTTCTATCATTATTTCGAACAGTTTGGGCTTCTCGGAAAGACCGGGATCGATCTCCCCGGCGAGGCAGCGACGATCATGCACAAGAAGGAAAATATGGGACTTGTGGAGCTAGCCACCGTCTCCTTTGGACAGTCCTTTCAGATCACGCCGATCCAGCTCATCACGACGGCGTCCTCCATCATAAACGGGGGCAGGCGGATCACGCCCCACTTTGCGATGAATGTGGAGAGCACGGATGGGACATATTACCAGAAGTTTTCCTATCCGGAGCGGATGGGAGTCGTGTCGGAAGCTACCAGCGAGACCATGCGGTATATTTTAGAGCAGGTAGTGGCGGAAGGAAGCGGAAAGCGGGCGAAGCTTCCAGGTTACCGGGTCGGCGGAAAGACGGCGACATCGGAGAAGCTGCCGAGAAGCTTAAAGAAATATATTTCTTCTTTTTTAGGATTTGCGCCCGCCGATGATCCCCAGGTCATCGCGCTGATCACTATCGACGAGCCGGTGGGGATCTATTACGGCGGAACCATCGCGGCACCGGTGGTGGCTGATATTTTTTCGAATATTCTGCCGTATCTGGATATCACGTCGGTTTCGGAGACGGATTAATATTGAACCGCTCTGCGCTTTGTGCGTATGTGAGCACAGATGGCAGGAGAAATTCAGGTCTTTTGATCTTTGTATCAAATGTTCTGATTGATTATTGGGAAAAAAGGACGTATACTATTTACGCTATGAAATGTTGTCAGGCGGCAGCTGTGGGAGCGCCGAAAGCGCGGAACAGCTGAATTTCATGGTGCTGTCGGAAGACGGCATGTCAATTTACATAGGAAGTATGAGGTGCAGCAGGAAAATATGAGGTTCAGCATGGTAAATGAGACAATTCTGGCGATCATTATCGCCTTCGCAATCAGCGCAGCGCTCTGCCCGGTGATCATTCCATTTCTTCATCGGCTGAAATTCGGACAGCAGGTCCGCGATGACGGTCCGCAGAGCCATTTAAAGAAACAGGGAACACCGACGATGGGAGGACTCATCATCCTCACGGCGATCGTGATCACATCCTTATTTTACATTAAGAGCTATCCGCGGATCATCCCGATCCTCTTCGTGACGGTGGGATTCGGAATCATCGGTTTTCTGGATGACTACATCAAGATCGTCATGAAGCGTTCGGAAGGTTTAAACCCGATCCAGAAGCTCATCGGTCAGTTCATCATCACAGGGATTTTCACCTACTATCTGATGACTTCCGGAGAAGTGGGAACAGGAATGCTGATCCCTTTCACTGGCGGATTTGAAAATGGATATTATCTGAATCTCGGCTGGCTGTTTATTCCGGCGGTATTCTTTATCGTTCTCGGAACCGACAACGGTGTAAACTTTACAGACGGCCTTGACGGTCTCTGCACAAGTGTTACGATCCTTGTGGCGACATTCTTCACCGTGGTTGCCATCGGAGAAAACAGCGGGATCAGCCCGATCACAGGTGCCGTTGTGGGAAGTCTGTTAGGCTTTTTACTGTTCAACGTATATCCGGCGAAGGTGTTCATGGGAGACACGGGTTCCCTGGCCCTCGGCGGTTTCGTGGCATCCAGCGCGTTCATGATGCAGATGCCGATCTTTATCGCCGTCGTTGGCCTGATCTACCTGGTGGAGGTCCTCTCCGTCATCATTCAGGTCACATACTTTAAAAAGACTGGCGGGAAGAGAATCTTCAAGATGGCTCCGATCCACCACCATTTCGAGCTTTGCGGATGGTCCGAGACGAGAGTTGTCGCAGTATTTTCGATCGTTACGGCGATCCTTTGCCTGGTTGCCTACATGGGATTATAATTAGGGTAAATGTTCAGACATGCGCAGGAAAATAGCAGGCTGAGCGGTCATTCATTACGAGTATATAGGAGGAGAAACCATGTCACAGAAAGTATTAGTTGCAGGAACGGGAATCAGCGGTATTTCTGCCGCAAAGCTTCTGCTTGCCCAGGGCGGCGAAGTGGTTCTTTATGATGGAAATGAGAAGCTTTCCGAAGAGAAGCTGAAAGCAAAATTTGATGAGGGCGCGAAGGTGACGATCGTTCTCGGTGAACTGAAGAAGACAGACCTTATGGGTGTGGAGTTATGCGTCATCAGCCCTGGTATTCCGCTTGAGGCACCGTTCGTTGCGGTGATCGACGAGGCGAAGATCCCGATCTGGAGTGAGATCGAGCTTGCTTACCACTGCTCAAAGGGAAAACTTGCGGCTATCACAGGTACAAACGGAAAGACAACAACGACAGCCCTCACAGGCGAGATCATGAGAAAGTTCTATAAGAGCGTATTCGTAGTAGGAAACATCGGTGATCCGTACACCGCTCACGCTCTTGAAACCACAGACGAGTCCGTTACCGTCGCGGAGGTTTCCAGCTTCCAGCTTGAGACCATCATGGATTTCCATCCGAATGTGTCCGCGATCACAAACATCACTCCGGACCATCTGGACCGCCATAAGACCATGGAGTGCTATATCCAGGTCAAAGAGGGGATCACAAGAAACCAGACAGAGGAAGATACCTGCGTATTAAACTACGAGGATCCGGTCCTCAGAGAATTCGGAAAGACCTTAAAGTGCAAGGTCCTCTACTTCAGCAGCAAGGAGAAGCTCGACGAGGGCATCTTCATGGACGGAGATTTCATCGTTTACCGCCATGATGGAAAGAACGAGAAGGTCCTCGATGTCAACGAGTTAAACATCATCGGAAGACATAACCACGAGAACGTGATGACAGCCGTTGCCATCGCGATGCAGTTGGGCGTCCCGATGGATATGATCCGCGAGGCATGCAGGGAGTTCAAGGCTGTAGAGCACAGGATCGAGTATGTAAGAGAGCGTTTCGGCGTTACTTATTATAATGACTCCAAGGGAACAAACCCGGATGCGGCGATCCAGGCCATCAAGGCGATGCCGGGACCGACACTTTTAATCGCAGGCGGATATGACAAGCATTCCGAGTATGACGAGTGGATCGAGAACTTTGACGGAAAAGTCCGCTATCTCGTCCTCATTGGCCAGACAAGAGACAAGATCGCCGAGTGCGCAAAGAAACATGGTATCACGGATATCATGTACGCGGAAGACATGCAGGAGGCCGTTCAGGTATGCGCTTCTTACGCGAATGCAGGCGATTATGTGCTGCTCTCTCCGGCATGCGCAAGCTGGGGAATGTTCAAGAACTTTGAGGAGCGCGGACGGATCTTTAAGGAATGCGTCAACGCGCTGTAATGGAGGCTTAGCGTGGCTCGGAAGAAAGTTCGAAAAGCCGGCGGCAGGGCACAGGCGCAGAGACAGCAGGTACATCGTCAGCAGATGCAGAGACAGCAGATGTCCGGAGAACAGTTGGAGCGTCAGCAGATTGAAAGAGAGCGGGCGAAACGCCAGCAGGAGGGACAGCGAAGAGAGCAGCTTCTGATGCAGCAGCGCCGTGAGATGCAGCAGAGACAGGAAATGCTGCGGCAGCGGCAGATGTACGGGGCTCATGTACAGGAAGAGGGAAAACGGAAAAAGAAAGCACGCCGTTTTTACGACTATGACCTCTTAGTGGTCATTATCTTCCTTACGGTATTCGGACTGATTATGATCTACAGTTCCAGCGCCTACAATGCCCAGGTGAGCAGGCAGCCGTCCAACTACTACATGGTGCGTCAGGGACAGATCGCCGTGGCTGGATTCATCCTGATGCTGATCATTTCAAAGATCGACTATCACTTCTTTGCGAAGATTACTGTTCCGGCAGTAGTGGTATCCTATATCTGCGAGATCCTTGTAACATTTACACCACTGGGAATCGCGGTTAACGGCAAGAAAAGATGGCTGGGAACAAGATCCCTGCGTTTCCAGCCTGCAGAGCTTGTAAAGATCGTGGTGATCCTGCTTCTGGCCGTGCTCATCACGAGACTTGGAAAGCAGATCAATGAATGGCGGGTGTGGGGAATGATCGCGGTCCTCATCGGACCTCTGGCACTCCTCGTCACCATGAACAACTTAAGCTCCGGTATCATCATCTGCGGAATCGCTTTCGTCATGATGTTTATCGCGTGCAAGAGAAAATGGCCGTTTATTGCGACGGTGGTGCTTGGAATCACTGTCATCGTCTTCGCGCCGTCTGTGGCCATCGCCCTCGAGAAGGCGGGAATCCTCCATTCCTACCAGCTGAGCCGAATCCTGGTGTGGAAAAACCCGGAGGCGTATCCGAAGTCCGGTGGATATCAGGTCCTTCAGGGACTGTACGCCATCGGTTCCGGCGGCCTTCTCGGAAAGGGACTGGGACAGAGTATCCAGAAGTTAAGCTTCCTTCCGGAGCCGCAGAACGATATGATCTTCGCGGTGATCTGTGAGGAGCTGGGACTTTTCGGCGCGGTAGCCGTGATATTCATGTTCCTGTTCATGCTGTACAGATTTTTAGTCATCGCCGGAAATGCGCCGGATCTATTTGGCGCAATGCTGGTGACAGGTGTTCTGGCGCATATCGCGATCCAGGTCGTCTTGAACATTGCCGTTGTTACGAATGTGATTCCTAACACGGGAATCACGCTTCCGTTTATCAGTTACGGGGGTACGTCGGTGCTGTTTTTGATGATCGAGATGGGAATGGTACTAAGTGTGTCCAACCAGATCAGGCTGGAACAGCAGTAACATAATTGATACTCTTGCATATACTGTTTTATAGCGGCATATGCGGGGGAATCGGTTTGCAGGTGTTTAAAGTTCAGGGGCTTAAGCCTCTGCATGGAAAAATAAAAGTCCAGGGTGCAAAAAACGCGGTGCTGCCCATGATGGCGGTGAGTCTTTTGACAGAGGGAAGAACCGAGATACGGAATGTTCCGAGAATTTCGGACGTGTTCCTCATGGCGGAGATCTTAAGGGACCTTGGGTGTCAGGTGATGTTTCAGGACGATGTCCTGGAGATCGATGCCTCCGGGCTTTCTGGAACGGTGATCTCCGAGAAGACGGTGGGGAAGATGCGGTCTTCCAGCCTGCTTTTGGGACCGCTGTTATCCAGGGCCGGGGAGGTGACGACCTGGTATCCGGGCGGCTGTGTGATCGGAAAACGTCCGATCGATTTTCACCTGGATGTGCTCCGGGCAATGGGAGCAGAGATACTTGATGATGGCGGAATGCTGATTGCAAAAGCGAAAAAGCTTTGTGGAACAACATTCCGTTTTCCATATCCCAGTGTCGGGGCGACGGAGAACGCGTTGATGGCTGCCGCTCTGGCATCCGGCACGACAAAGCTCCTAAACTGTGCCAGGGAGCCGGAGATCGTGGAACTCTGCAGCTTCCTGCGTTCTATGGGAGCAAAGATATCCGGGGAGCGCACCGGGACTATCACGGTGGATGGGGTGGAAAAGCTCTTTCCGACGGATCATGTGACGGCAGGAGACAGAATCTGTGCGGGGACATACCTGGCGGCGGCAGCGGCAGCCGGCGGGGAGATCGAGATCACCGGTGTGGATCCGGTGGTTCTGGTAGAACCGTTAAAGGCACTCCGAAAAATGGGAGCCGGGATCCGGATATCCGGGGCGACCGGACCGAAAGCCAGGATCGGTATGGTGATGGAACGGCGTCCGGCCGGGGTCGAGATCGACACCGGGCCATACCCGGGATTTCCGACGGATCTTCAGTCTGTCTTTCTCGCCGTGGAGGCAGCGGGAAGCGGGGAGAGCCGGTTTAAAGAGACCGTGTATGAGGCACGGTTTGAGGCGGCGATGCGGCTTGCAGCCTTTGGGGCCGACGTATCGCTCCATAAAGATACAGCCATAATAAGAGGAAGATATCCTCTTGTTCCGGGAATTGCGGAGACGCCGGATCTTCGCGGCGGGGCGGCGCTTCTAGTGGCGGCCCTGGCGGCGGACGGACTCAGTGTGATCTCGGACAGTGGACATTTAAAGCGCGGGTACGAGGATATCGGAAGAGATTTGAGAAAGCTTGGGGCAGACATAGAGGAAGATGAGCTGTGATGATCGTGGCAATGGATTTTTTGCTCCAGACCAGAGTCTTCCGGTGATTAGTGTGTCGGGTGCGCGGGTCCCAATGATGTTACGTGAGAACAAGTGATCAGATAACAGGTGAAGAGAAAATGTTATTTAGAAGAAGAGGTCTTGGATTTGGAAGACGCGGCTTCAATTTCCATTTCGGGAGAAGAAGCAGCAACGGATTTGGAATGTACAACAGGAGAGGAGGAAGAAAGACGGGGATCATCATTGGAGTGATCCTGGCGATTCTCGTCATTCTTCTCGTTCTTGTCTTTTCGATACGGATCAAGGATGTGGAAGTGAGCGGAAATAAGCAGTATACGAAGGAACAGATCGAGTCGCTCTTATTTGACGGCAAGTGGTCCGGAAATTCCGCGTTCTGCTATTATCAGAACCGGTTTAAGGAGCACAAGTCCATTCCGTTTATCGAGGAATATAAGATCAATTTCAAGAGCCCCACAAAGGTGGAGGTCGTTGTGTTTGAGAAGAGCGTTGTGGGCTGCGTCTCCTACATGAGCAGCTACATGTACTTCGATAAGGATGGAATCATTGTGGAGAGCTCTTCCGAGCAGCTTCCGGGCGTTCCGGTGATCACTGGTCTCGAGTTCGGACATATCGTCCTGCACCAGCCGCTTCCGGTGGCGGATCAGGATATTTTCGGCGAGATCTTAAACCTGACCCAGGTGCTGAATGTCAGCGATATCCAGGTGGACAAGATCAACTATAACAGCTACAATGAGGCGGAGCTTGTGATGGGGGACATCACGGTGGAGCTTGGAAATTCGGATAGCCTTGACGGAAAGATCGCGGAGCTTCACGATATCATGACGGAGCTCACAGGACTTTCGGGTACGCTGTATCTGGATACCTATGACGAGACGAATTCCAGCCCGACGTACCGTTTTGTGAAGAAGAATTAGAGTAACGATTCATCAGGTCTGCGCACTTGCTGCGCTGACCGTAAGAAAGCTTAGGCCGGGGACAGCGGAAAATCAGTGTTTTTTTCAAAAAAACCATAAATTTAAGGTTGATATTTTTCAAAAAATCAAATATGATATATGTTAGATTAACTTGGGATTTTTATGACCATGCTAATACAGATGTAATAGATTGATAGATATTAAAGGAGGAGACATTCTTGTTAGAGATTAAGATAAACGAGGCAGAGAATGCCGCAAGAATTCTTGTGATCGGTGTCGGCGGTGCCGGAAATAACGCGGTAAACCGCATGGTAGAAGAAAATATTATGGGCGTTGAGTTTATCGGTATCAACACAGATAAACAGGCGCTTCAGTTCTGTAAAGCTCCGACTGCCATGCAGATCGGTGAGAAGCTCACAAAGGGACTCGGCGCAGGCGCAAAGCCGGAGATCGGCGAGAAGGCAGCTGAGGAGAGCCAGGAGGAGATCTCCCAGGCACTTAAGGGCGCAGATATGGTATTCGTTACCTGTGGTATGGGAGGCGGAACCGGTACCGGTGCAGCTCCGGTGATCGCTCAGATCGCAAAAGACATGGGAATTCTTACAGTCGGCGTTGTAACAAAGCCGTTCCGCTTCGAAGCCAGACAGAGAATGAACAACGCGTTAAAGGGAATCGAGAACTTAAAGAACGCAGTGGATACTCTGATCGTGATCCCAAACGACCGTCTCCTTGAGATCGTTGACAGACGGACAACCATGCCGGATGCATTAAAGAAAGCCGATGAGGTTCTTCTCCAGGCAGTACAGGGAATCACAGACCTGATCAATGTTCCGGGTCTTATCAACCTTGACTTCGCTGATGTTCAGACTGTTATGACAGATAAGGGCATCGCTCATATCGGTATTGGTAAGGCGAAGGGCGACGAGAAGGCACTTGAGGCTGTTAAGCAGGCTGTATCCAGCCCGCTTCTTGAGACAACCATCGAGGGTGCTTCCCACGTTATCATCAACATTTCCGGCGACATCAGCCTGATCGAGGCAAACGAGGCTGCTGGCTATGTTCAGGAGCTTGCAGGCGATGACGCTAACATCATCTTCGGCGCTATGTACGATGAGAATGCGGAGGACGAGGTAACGATCACAGTTATCGCTACAGGCCTTGACGCACACGGTGCAAACACACCGGTTGAGCGCGCAATGAAGGATTTCACAAACTACAAGACAAAGGTACCGGCTCAGCAGGCTCCGGTTCAGAGAACTGCTCCGTCCGTAAAGACTCCGTCTGAGGCAGCAGCTACAACAGAGACTTCCGCACCGAAGTACAACATCCCGACTGGAAATGCCCCGGTTTACCGTCCGGCACAGCGCGGCGAGACCCAGATCAATATCCCGGATTTCTTAAAGAACCGCAGATAAGATTCTGAGGACGGACAAGCCGTATTGGAATTTAATTTATGGTAACTATTCAGTACCTTCATAGTTACGTGCAAAAATCCATTCCAGATCAGCTTCGCTGATGGGATTTTTGCCTTCCAGCCTATGTTTTCTTACGGTCAGCGCAGCAAGTGCGCAGACCTATTGAACAGTTACAATTTATGAACATATTGAGACCTGGAAGAGAGAAATCTTTTCCAGGTCTTTTTGTGTAATAGGAAATTCCGAGGAATTCCCTATTACACAAAAGGCACTAACGTGCCAATGATGCGCACTCGCGCAAAATATTTCTAAAATTTCACCGCAGATCGCGACAAAAAATGTCCAGATCTGCTCTCTTTTTGTTCTTCTTTTTTCGTGTATTCCGCAAATGTCTGCGGAAATCTCTGATCTTCATGAAAAAACAGGAGAGATTCTGTTAAAACGACCCGATGGGTTTTCAAATTTCTCGTCCCTGCTTTGACAAATTCTGGAGAGAAAGACAGGTATACTATGGGAAAACATCAGAAAGGGATGCCAGGGAAAGGAGGAAGTCCGGTGGAGTATGATTGGTACGCCGATCTCTTTTTTCTGGAGGAGGTGTACCGGGATGTTTTGATCTTATGGCTGGCGGCGGTGCTTATGAGAAGGCGGGCAGAGGTCTTGAGACTTCTGGGCGCCGGGATCGCCGGGGGACTCTGCAGTACTGGAAGCGTTTATCTGGAACTTATGGGAAGATGTCCTGCAGGCGGACAGCCGGTATTCGCTGGGATATGGGAAGTTTGGAAACTTCTGGTGACAGGATTTTTGATGATCTGGATCGCTTTTCCGGGAAAACAGACCATGCGCCAGGAGAAAAGGAATGCTTCTGCAGATAGAGGAGATTCCTGGATGAAAGTTTTGAAGTGGCGCGGGAAGGAACTGGGAGTCCTGGTCTTATCCGCAGGGATTTTGCAGAGTGGGCTGGCGATTCTGCGGGAGCGGTGTTTTCTTACAGGCTGGAAAAGTCTGATGTTTATGGGATTTTTCTGTATGGGAGTTCGTTTCTTGGCGGTAGCTCTTGTGAGGCGGCCGATGATCGGGAAAACACGGTATCAGGTCCGTCTTTTCTTAAATGAAAAGTCGAAGGAGTTCACGGCGATGGCGGATTCAGGGAATCGGCTCGTGGAGCCTGTGACGGGAAAGCCGGTGAGCATTATCGCGGCGGCGGATGCGAAAGAGTTCTTAGGCGAGAAGGCGGGAGTCCTTATGATCCCATACCGGGCTGTCGGAACGGAAAATGGAATGCTGCCGGGAGTTCTCTTTGACCGGATGGAGGTCATGTCCGAAGAGTGCGGGAGTATCTGGATCGAGCGTCCGATCGTGGCGATTTCGAAGGAACCTCTGTTTTTCGGGAAGGATTTTACGATGATACTGCCGGAGTGTCTGGTGTCAGGGGAAAATGTGTCTGTGGCAATAGGGGATTGACATGAAGTCTGAACGACGATGTGTGAAAAAATAACTGTGAAGGTGACTAACAGTTAGAAAAAGGAGAGAATGAGTATGATTATGAGAATTTCTATGCCAAACCGGTTCCGCCTTAAAAAAGTGATGGGGTTCCGCACGATGATTCGTCCGGAGCGGGGGGAGATCCATTATATTGGAGGTGCGGATATTCTTCCGGCTCCGCTGTCACTGAAGGAGGAGACTGAGGCGTTAAATAAGTTTGGAACCGAAGAGGAGAAAGAGGCAAAGGCAGAGCTGATCGAGCACAATCTCCGCCTGGTTGTCTACATAGCAAAGAAATTTGACAATACCAGCGTTGGCGTAGAGGACCTGATCTCCATCGGGACCATTGGACTCATCAAGGCCATCAACACCTTTAACCCGACGAAAAATATCAAGCTGGCGACCTATGCGTCCAGATGCATTGAGAATGAGATCCTGATGTATCTTCGTAGGACCAGCAAGATGAAGCTTGAGGTTTCCATCGATGAGCCGTTAAACGTGGACTGGGACGGGAATGAGCTTCTGCTGTCGGATATTCTCGGGACGGAGGAGGATGTGATCTATAAAGACATGGAGGATGAGGTGGAAAAAGACCTTCTTAAGAATGCGGTGAGCCGCTTAAGCCCGAGGGAGAGAAAAATCGTGGAGCTGCGCTATGGTCTGAAGCGCCGGGATGGGGCGGAGATGACGCAGAAAGAGGTGGCGGATCTCATGGGGATCTCCCAGTCATATATTTCGAGGTTGGAGAAGAAGATCATGATGAGGCTGAAGAAGGAAATCGTGAAATTTGAATAAGAAAATTAAAAAGACTGCCCGGCTGATGAATCAGGTTCATCGGTCAGACAGTCTTTTAAATTATTCCTGATCGTATAGCTTCGTATACAGCGTCTCACAGAGCGAATCCGCATAGGACTGGTCAGGGATGTCGCGGCCGGTGATGAGGAAATCCTGGATCAGCTCGAAGCGCTTGAGACTCAGTTCCTCGCCGGAGAGGTCCGGGTCTTCCATCAGAAGCTGCTCATCCAGCTCTTTTGCGGAGTAATTCTTTAAGAACCAATCGATGATCTCCTGGGTCTGGCGTTTTTCATCGTCGGCTTCCACCTTTAACTCGGCAGCGCGCTTCCTTGAGGAGACTGCAACGACAAAGCTGCCGATGGCGAGAACAACGAGAACGCCCTCAAACATATATTTCTGGAATCCTGCCATTGGGAGATGGAAAATTCCCAGAAGGCAGAGTGCCGCGCCGATGGCAAGTACCCCGCCGACTAAGAAGAACGCGGATGCGGAGGAACTCATGTCATCGTAGCGCTGGCCCTTATCCACGTAGGCGTGGACCGGCTCAGCGGCCGGGGAAGACTTCTCGGGTGGATTATCCCCGGAGAACTCCGTATCAGTCCCTTCACCGGAAAACGGATCCATCTCCTGCGCCATGGCGGCAAGCTGTTCTTCCTGTTCCTTCTTTTTCATGGCTTCCGCCACTTCTTTTGATTCCACGAGGGGACCGCCGCAATCGCTGCAGACTTTGATTCCCTCGACAAATTCCATATCGCATTTCGGACAATAAGGCATAATCTGTACCCCCATATTAAAAATACATTGCATATTACGGTCTGCGCTTTCACACTAAGCGCTGCTTTGCGGCTGCCGTAATCCGCTTCGCCGCTCGTGCCAAACATGCGAGCATGTTTTTCACTCACTTACTGCTCAGCATATCATAAATTTTCTATTTCGTCCACAGTTTGGGCAGTTTTGCACTTCCATTTAGGTAGGAAATCGGTTAAAATAGGAGCGAGTCCTGTCCGTATGGAATGGAGAGAAAGAGGGCGGACGAAAGAGAAACAGAAAGGGGCAGTTTTGTATGAAAATTGCAGTTGTAACAGACAGCAACAGCGGAATCACCCAGGCTCAGGCAAAAGAGATGGGAGTTGCGGTTCTGCCAATGCCGTTTATGATAGATGGAGAAACATATTACGAAGATATCACACTGACACGGGAGCAGTTCTACCAGAGATTAAAGGACAATGCTGATATCGCTACCTCCCAGCCCACACCAGATTCCATCCTGAAGATGTGGGACAAGCTCTTAAAAGAGTATGACCAGATCATCCATATCCCGATGTCCTCCGGACTTTCCGGATCCTGCTCCACAGCGATGATGCTGGCGGGAGAGGATGAGTACGAGGGAAAAGTGTTCGTCGTTGACAATCGACGGATCTCCGTGACCCAGTATCAGTCTGTAAAGGACGCGCAGATGCTGGCAGCTATGGGGATGGACGGAACGCAGATCAAGAAGCGCCTGGAGGAGACTGCGGCTGATTCCGTCATCTTCATCACCGTCGATACCTTAAAATACCTGAAAAAGGGCGGCCGGATCACACCGGCTGCAGCGGCTCTCGGCACACTTTTAAAAATCAAGCCAGTGCTGATCATTTTAGGTGAAAAGCTTGATTCCTTCGCGAAAGCCCGTACCATGAAGCAGGCAAAGACCATGATGATGAACGCGATCCAGAAAGAGCTGGACGGGAGGCTTCACGACAGTGAGTGCAGAAACTGCCATCTGGCAATCGCCCACACCGACAACGAGGAAGCAGCGCTGGAGTTTAAGAAAGAGGTCGAAGAGCGCTTCCCGAATGCTGATGTATACATGGCACCGCTTTCCTTAAGCATCGCGTGCCATATCGGACCGGGCAGCCTTGCTGTGACGGCAACGAGAAAGATGGAAGAGGAACATGAGAAAAATTAGGGAAAGGATCCGGAAAATTTACCGGAAGCATACGCCGAGCGTCAAGGTTCCCCTGATCATCCTGATGGTGATGTTCTGTATGATCCCGCTTCTCGTGGAGAGCCGGATCCTTGCCAGTTCCTCAAGACAGAGCCAGGTGGAGCGCCGGATCATTGATGTCCAGAACCAGTGTCAGATCCTGAGCAATAAGATGTCAAGAACTGGATATCTCACAAACTCGGTGGTGGACAACGCCGCCATCGATACGGAGCTCTCCCTGCTCTCGGATATCTTCAGCGGACGGATCCTGATCGTAAACTCCGGGTTTAAGATCGTAGAGGATACGTTTTCTCTCTCGAAGGGAAAGACATTGATTTCCAATGAGGTGATCAGGTGCTTCCAGGGTGAGAATACGAGCCGGTATGACAGCCTGAAACACTATTTCGTCCTGGCAATCCCAATTCCGGAGTTTGAGCAGGAGACGGGAACCATCACAACGGGAAAGACTGCGGGCGTGATGATCGTGACAGCGTCGACGGAGAGCATGTACAGTCTGGAGGACAGTCTGAATGATAAGGCATCCCTGTACGAGATGATGATCTTCGTGATCCTGCTGATCCTTGCGGTCCTCTCGGTCCATTTTATCATGAAGCCCTTTGGAAGCCTGATCGCGTCGATCCGGCGTGTAGGTGAGGGAAACCTGGATGAGGATGTCAATGAGGAGGCGTACCGGGAGACAAAGCAGATCTCCGAGACCATCAATAAAACCCTGGAGAAGCTGAAGGCCGTGGACCAGTCGAGACAGGAGTTTGTTTCCAATGTCTCCCATGAGCTCAAGACTCCGATCACGTCGATCCGTGTCCTTGCGGATTCCCTGATGGGAATGGAGGACACGCCGAAGGAACTTTACCAGGAATTCATGCACGATATCTCCGATGAGATCGACCGTGAGAGTAAGATCATCGACGATCTTCTGACTCTGGTCCGCATGGACAAGGCGTCCTCGGGACTTTCCTGCAGCCAGGTCCAGATCAACGGACTGATCGAGATGGTCTTAAAACGCCTGCGTCCCATCGCCAGAAAGCGGAATATCGAGCTGATCTTCGAGAGTAAGCGCGATGTCTCAGCGGATATTGACGAGGTGAAATTCTCCCTAGCGGTGAATAACCTGGTGGAGAATGCGGTCAAATATAATAAGGAAGACGGATGGGTCCGGGTCACACTGGATGCCGACCACAAGTTCTTCTATTTAAAGGTTGCGGATTCCGGAATCGGTATTCCTGCGGAGTTTAAGGAGCGCGTGTTCGAACGCTTCTACCGCGTGGACAAGGCGAGATCCAGGGAGACCGGAGGAACAGGGCTTGGACTTGCGATCACGAAAAGTGTGGTCCTGATGCATCACGGCGCGATCCGTGTGGACAGTGTCGAGGGCGAGGGAAGTACCTTTATGGTGCGGATCCCGTTGATCTATATTCCGTAGGAGGGAGAAAAATGAAGAAATTTAGGATGTTTCGGGTGTTTTTTCTCCTCTTCGCGGTCCTGTTCGCCTTAAGCGGCTGTACGGGAAAGACGACCGTGGAGCAGAGCGGAAATGCCTATACGATCTACTATTTAAACACGTCCGGGATCCAGCTCGTTGGAAGCGAGTACCGGACGGAGACGACGGACCTGGATGCACTGGTCCGGGAACTTCTCGATAAGATGGGAAATGTGCCGGCGGATCTCGACTGTCAGAGAGCGCTACCGGAGCGGATCGAAAAGATCACCTACCGGATCGAGGGGAATGTTCTGTATTTATATGCAGATGCCAACTATGCGCTGATGAATTCGGTGCAGGAGATCCTGTGCCGGGCGGCGCTGACGAAAACACTGACCCAGATTCCGGATATCGAGTATCTGAGCATCTACTGCGCGGAGCAGCCGATCACGGACGCTGCGGGAAACCCGGTGGGAATGCTTTCCGCCTCTGATTTTGTGGACAGCATCCGCGATGTCAACTCCTTCGAGCGGACGGAGCTGACGCTGTATTTTGCCAATGAGGCGGGAGACCAGCTGGTGGAGGAAAAGCGGGAAGTTATGCAGAACAGCAATACATCCCTGGAGCGCCTCATCGTGGAACAGCTGATCGAAGGTCCTCAGGAGCTTGGACATTATGCGACGATCCCGTCAGATGTGAAGCTTTTGAATGTGTCCGTCAATGATTCGGTCTGCTCGATCAACCTTGACGCGGCGTTTTTAAACAGCACTCTGGATGTGGCGGCATATATTCCGATCTATTCCATCGTGGATTCCCTTGCGGAGCTCTCGACGGTGAGCCGTGTGCAGATCCGGATCAACGGATCCCAGGACGATGTGTTCCGGGACCAGATTCCGTTAAGCACGGTATTTGAGCGAAATTACGATTATATCGTAGGAGGAAAAAACGATTAAAAGACCTTTGCTGAGTGTGACAGGGGGATTGGTACTTGGAGAGGCACTGAACCTGTGGATCCCGGCAGAGCAGATGATTTTTGGACTGGCAGTCTGGCTGCTCTTTTTGGTGTGCGTGTTTGCCCGCCGGAAGAGCAGATATGGGCTGCCGGTCTTCCTTTTTGTGGCGGGAATGTCTGCCGGATGTCTTCGGATGGGAGCGGAGCAGGCGGTTTTCTCCCGGGAGGAGGGATTTCTCCGGGAGGAACATGAGGATGGCGTGGTTCTTCAGGGAACTGTCCAGTCGGTGAAGGAGAAGGATGGGACGCTGGAGGTCGCGCTTAGGGACTGCGCAATGGAAGGCAAAGATGGGGAGTCTGGTGAGAAGCTTCGAAGAGTTTTATGTTATCTGGATGTGAATAAAACAGGGGAAGCAGCTGAGGCGGTTTCGAAGCAAAAACCATCACCCGCTGTCGGTGAGAAAATCCGAGTCTTCGGAGAGGGAAAAGCGACAGATCCGGCGAGAAATCCTGGGGCGTTTGACTACCGTCTGTATTGCAGGTCCCGCGGAATTTCCGGGATCATCTATGTGGAGGGATATACGGTGACTGGCGGGAAGGTACATGTATTTTCGGACAGCCTGTACCAGATCCGGAGGTGCTTTTCTGAGCAGTTAAAGGCGATCGCTCTCCCGGAGGACGCTGGAATTCTGTCGGCGGTTCTCTTTGGGGAGAAGGATGATCTGGACAGTGAAATTTATGAACTTTACCGGAAGAATGGGATATCCCACCTCCTTGCCATCAGCGGGCTTCATGTCTCCATTGTGGGGCTGGGAATCTGGAAGATTTTCAGGAAAGGCGGGGCGGGGTTCTGGATCTCCGGGATCTTCGCAGGGGGATTTCTCTGCGTCTACGGCATGATGGTGGGCAGCGGCGCGTCTGTGGCCCGGGCGGTGTCAATGGCAGGGCTCTCCTTTCTCGCGGCGGCCGTAGGGCGGACATACGATCTTCCGACGGCAATGTGTATTCCGGCGGCAGGATTGCTGCTTGCTCATCCGTATCTGCTGTCCCAGGCGTCCTTTCAGCTGTCCTTTCTTGCGGTGACATCACTGATCTATCCCGGCAGGCTTTTTTCTTCGCGGGGGGAAAAGCTTTTTACGGATGAAAAAATATCTGCGGCAGCGTCCGCGTTCTTTACAAGTCTTTCGATCCAGGTGGTGACAGCGCCGGTCATTCTCTGGCATTCTTTTGGGATACCGGTCTACGGGGTGTTCTTAAATCTAATTGTGATCCCGCTTATGGCGTATGTGGTCATATCGGGATTTCTTGGACTAGGTCTGTCTTTTTTATCAGAATCGGTTGGGGGTGCGATGCTTGGAGGCGCGCATTATATTTTGAAATTTTATGAGGTGATATGTAATTGGACAGGGGAGCTTCCGGGGGCAGAGCTAGTGCTGGGGCAGCCGGAAATATGGAAAATTGGGTGTTATTATGGATTGATGATATTCGGAGCAGTTGTTTATGAGAGGGGGATGGAGATTGCGGAAAATAAAAAACATCGCCTGGTGTTATTATGCGCCGCCTGGCTTGCGGCATTTCTTTTCCTGCTCCCATCCCGCCAAACCGGACTCTCTGCCACATTCCTCGACGTAGGCCAGGGCGACGGAATCGTTCTGCGCTCCGAATCCCATACGATCCTGGTGGACTGCGGCAGCAGCCAGCAGAAATCCATCGGAGAGAAGGTTCTGGTGCCGTATCTTAAGAGCCAGGGGGTGACGCGTCTGGATCTTGCGGTCATGACCCACGGGGACCAGGATCACATGAACGGGATCCGGTACCTTCTGGAACACCCGGAATCGGGAATCCGGGTGGGAGGTCTCATGATGCCGGAGGCGGGAAAGGATGAGATCTACGGGAAGATGGCGGAGCTTGCGAAAAAGCGGGATGTTCCTGTTTTTTATGCCCAAAAGGGAGATATATGGAATAACTTTCCGGGAAAAGGAATGTCCATGGAATGCCTGTCGCCGGATGGCAGAACAGAGTTCACGGACCGGAATGAGGAATCCCTGGTATTCCGCCTGGCCTACGGACGTTTTTCCATGCTCCTCACGGGAGATATGGAGACATCCGGGGAGGAAACACTTTTGACTTCCGGCGTTCTGACTCCGGTGACGATCTTAAAAGCCGGACATCACGGTTCCGCCACCTCATCCAGCGAAGAGTTTATAGAAAAACTGTCCCCATCCGTGACGATCCTCTCCTACGGAAGAAAGAACCGGTACGGACATCCTGCGGAGAAAGTCCGGGAGCGGCTTTTAGAACATGGATCAAAGATCTATGAAACAGGCCTTTCCGGCGCTGTCATGGTCCGGACAGATGGAAAGAAACTCAAAATAAAAACGATGCTTCCGCTTGACACAGACTGACCGTGCTTTACATCGGAAGGAAAAGTTTTAACTTCCGCTTACAAGGATTTTACAAAAAGTCCGTTTTGCATTTTACATCGCGTTTCTATAATAAGAGGAAAAAACATGAAATCCAGTAAAATTAAAACAATTGCAGGCCGGATCCTCTTTTTCATCGCAGTGTGCTTCATATTCATTATGCCGATTTTAAGTTTCCTTCGGATGAGCCTGACGACCGACGGAGGCTTTGGTCTGCAAAACTATGTGGACATGCTGCATGAGGAGAGGACGGCGAAGGCGGTCCGGAATACGCTTATCATATCCACTGCGTCAACAGTCATCGCGGTGGCGGCGGGAAGCTTTTTTGTATTCTTAACCGCCTATACGAATGTAAAGAGAAAGAAACTCTTAGAACTTCTGGTCCTCGCGCCGTATATCATCCCGTCCTACATTATCACACTGTCCTGGAGCAGCCCAGCGGCGATGTCCGCAGCGATCGTCTTCATTGTATTCTTCGTGTACAGCCTGGTGGTGCTCGTGAAGAAAAAGGATGAGGAGGACGCGAAGCGCCCGAAGGCGCAGCTTGACCAGTGTTCGTATATCTGATAAAATTAGAAAAGTTTCAAAATGATACCAATAAGACAGTTTACGGAGGCGGCTATGCAGACTTTAAACCAGGATATTAAGGATAAGACATTTAGGAGAGTCTATTTGCTGTTTGGGGATGAGCCGTTTCTTGTGAACAGTTATAAAAAGCGTCTCCGGGAGGCGATCGCCGGGGATGACACGATGAATTATAATTATTTTGAGGGCAAGGGACAGGATGTGAAAGAGATCATTAGTCTCGCGGACACCATGCCTTTTTTTGCTGAGCGGAGACTTGTGCTGATCGATGGCAGCGGATTTTTTAAGAGCAGTGCGCCGGAGGAGCTTGTGAATTATATCCCGGAGATCCCGGAGTCTACATGTATGGTGTTTGTGGAGAATGAGGTTGACAAGAGGAATAAGCTCTACAAGAAGGTGAAGGACAACGGGTATGCAGCGGAATTAAAGAAGCAGGACGCGGACCAGCTGATGCGCTGGGCAGCGGGGATCCTTTCGAAGGACGGGAAGAAGATCACGCGCCAGGTCATGGAGTATTTTATGGAGCGGACCGGGGATGACATGGAGAATATCAGGATGGAGCTGGAGAAGCTGATCTGCTATACCATGGGGCGCGAGGTGATCACGAAGGAGGACGTGGAGGCGGTCGGGACGGTCCATGTGACGAACCGGATCTTTGAGATGGTGACGGCGATCGTGGCGGGGAATACGAGGAAGGCGATGGATCTCTATGAGGATCTTCTGACTCTGAAGGAGCCGCCGATGCGGATCATGTTTTTGATCGCGAAGCAGTTTAACCAGCTTCTGCAGGTGAAGGAATTGGCGGGGAAGGGGGCGCAGAAGAGTGAGATCGCGTCCAGGGTGAAGCTACCGCCGTTTGTGGCGGGGAAGCTGATGGCGCAGGCGAGGGCGTTTACGAGGGAGCAGATTCTTTCTTATGTGGAGTTTTGTGTGGAATCGGAGGAGGCTGTGAAAACCGGTCGACTCTCGGATCGGTTGGCGGTGGAGTTGCTGATTGCGAAGAAGTATGAGTAAGGTTGGATCAACTTGGCAAAAGGACGCGCAGGCCTGCGCTGGGGGTTGGATGGAGCTGGGTACATTGACCGGTGCTGAGATATAAAAAAGAACCGCTGTTTCTGACACACCTCGGAAACAGCGGTTCTTTTTATTTATGCGTAATAATCCAGTTCGATGATAAATTAAGCCATTGCGCTTACAGCTTTAGCCAAACGGGATACTTTTCTGGAAGCGGTATTCTTGTGATATACGCCCTTGGAAGTAGCCTTATCGATTTCGCTTGTAGCAGCAAGAAGTGCAGCCTGTGCAGCAGCCTTGTCACCAGCAGTAATTGCAGCCTCTACCTTCTTAACGAAAGTTTTCACTTTGGATCTGATTGCTTTGTTTCTAGCAGCTCTTGTCTCTGCTACTACGATTCTTTTCTTTGCAGATTTGATGTTAGCCAATCTGTACACCTCCATATTATTTTAAAAAATTATCTCTGTTTGTTTTGCATCAAAGCCTGGACACGGACAGTTCAATGTAAACATACTATTATATTTTAGCGAATATTTCCCGGTATGTCAATACATAAATTACTTTTTTGCGAGAAAAATAGTTACAGTTCAGCCATTACATCTTCTTGTTTTCATATTCATGAAAACAAGAAGCTTGGTGGTTCCACCATATGCTGATTTGGATGAAAAAGTGCTTATGCAAGCAAGCTTGCAACACACTTTCTCATTCAAACCAGCGCATGGCTGAACTGTAACGAAAAATAAGGAGAAAGTTGAGATAGGAGGCGTGTTTATGAGACAGGCGGATGTGGAGTTTACGGTGAGGACGGATCTGGCGCTGGAGGAGAGAGAGAAGGTGCAGGGGAGTGAGATTCCGGGGATCCGGGTGCGGGAGTGGGAGAAGGAGGAGACTGGGATCCGGGTGACGGAGGTCGCGGTGTGTGATGAGAGAGGAGAGAAGGCGCTGGGAAAGCCGGTGGGGATGTATTTGACGGTGGAGGCGGCTTCGCTGGCGAAGAAGGATGATGATTATCACAGGGAGGTCTCGGAGGAGTTGGCGGGGCTTTTGCGGGGGATGCTAAAGGAGCATGGGCTTGAGACGGAGAAGATGGGGCGGCCGGTGAGAACTCTGGTCGTTGGCCTGGGAAATCCGGAGGCGACGCCGGATGCTTTGGGACCGAAGGTTTTGGAGCATCTTCAGGCGACGAGGCATCTGGAGCTGGAGTATGGGACGGATTTTTGCAGGAAGCACGGGTATCCGGTCTTAAGCGGGATCACGCCGGGGGTCATGGCGCAGACGGGGATGGAGACGGCGGAGATCGTGAAAGGCATTGTGCAGGAGACGGAGCCGGATGCAGTGATCGTTGTGGATGCGTTGGCGGCGAGAAGTGCCGGGAGACTGGGAGTCACGGTGCAGCTATCCGATACGGGGATCCAGCCGGGATCCGGGGTCGGGAATCACCGGAGCGGGCTGACGGAGGAGACACTGGGGATTCCTGTGTTTGCGATCGGGATCCCGATGGTCGTCGGGGCGGCGGCGATCGTGTATGATACGGTTGGGGCGATGACGGAGGTGTTGAGGGAGAAGATAGGGTGTGATGTTTTGGAAAAAGATGATGAGGTAATGGAAGCGGAGGACTCGGACAGGGATCGAAATGGTGAAAAGAAAAGAAAATCCGGAGAGAAGAAGCTGGAAATTCTTCGGGTAGAAGAATCTTATGAGCTTGTTAAGGAACTCTTAAAGCCGGACCTCGGTCCCATGTATGTGACGCCCCATGATATTGATGAGCGGGTGGATTTTCTGAGCTTTACGATCTCGGAGGCGATCCATGAGGCGTTGTTCAGAACTGCATAGATTTGCGTGATATATGTGAAAAACTCTGCATTTTTTATTCGGAAATGGCTGTTGGTGCCTGGCTGATATGGTTCGGATTTTGCGGCGGCAGTATGGTTGCGCAGGTACTGAATAACCGCATATTCACATAAACTGTAAAGAAACGGCGAATCAGGCGGCAGATATGAGGCGGAGATGGTACTATTTTAAGCGGATGCTTCAGGCGGACCGCCTGTTTGTTGCGCAGATGATCGGAAATATCATCAGGATGATCCAGTATGCCGGGCGGTGGATCGTGTTGGCGGTGGTCTGCGTGGCGGCGCTGTATCTCGGACGTGGGTTGTGTGCGGGCGCATGGAAGGATTTCTATGAAAATTACGCGGTGCGGATCGCGGATGATGTGATGCGGGGATTTCTTCCGGCGTGGAAGGAGGATGAGGGTACGGCTTTTTATCTGGAGAGCAGAAAAAATGGCAGCAGGCGGACAAAGGAGTATGAGGAGATATTTGGGATCGAGAATGAGAATGGGGTACTGCGGGCAGAATGGATCGCAGACAGGGAACAAAATCAGGGAGTTTACGGAGATGATCGTAGGAAGAATGCATGGGGAAGCGGAAATGCGGATGAAAATGCACAAGACAGAGCAAAAACAGAAAGTTCAGAAGAATGGGGGAATTCGGGAAAAAGCGGAACTGGAGAAAACAGATCATCCCAGAATGAAAAGACGACACTCGCAGCAGGAACCTTCAACACCGGAAATTCCGGCATCATTTTAGAAAAACTCAACGATTACGACTACCTGATGAAAAAATTCTACAACGTCCACCCCACAACAACGGCGGGCCGGGACCTGATGCGGGCGGAGAATTTCCTCGCCGCGGACCTTTCCATCGAAAAAAACGCCGACATCCCCCAGATCCTGATCTACCATACCCACTCCCAGGAGACCTACGCCGACTACCCGGAAAATTCGGAGGCGGACGTGATCCACCTCGGAGAGTGCCTGGCGAAGCTTCTCAGGGAAAAGGGGTACAACGTGTACCATGATGAGAGCGTCTACGATTACCGGAACGGAAAGCTGGACCGCAGTGCGGCGTATACCTACGCTCTCGACGGGATCTCTGGTCTCCTGCAGAAATACCCGTCTATCGAGGTGGTCTTGGATGTCCACCGGGACGGCGTCTCGGATGGGACGAGACTTGTGACGGAGATCGACGGGACGGAGACCGCGAAGATCATGTTCTTCAACGGGACATCCATGAGCCCGGACGGCCCCATCGAGTATCTTCCGAATCCAAATCTCAAGGAAAACCTGGCGTTCAGCTTCCAGATGCAGCTTCTGGCTGCTGGAAAATATCCGGGACTTACGCGAAAGATCTATTTAAAAGGCCTCCGCTATAACGAGCATGTCCGGGCGCGTTCCGCCCTCATCGAGGTGGGCGCCCAGACAAACACGTATGCGGAGGCGAAAGCGGCGATGATGCCGTTATCCGATCTCCTGGATCAGGTACTGACAGGAGAATAACAGAACATGGGAAGAGGTTACATATTGATCTTTTTCTCCCATTTTCCGGACATATAGTAGAGCTCTACGAGAACCGAAGCTACGATCCAGCCCACCGGATATCCGAATCCGACAACTGCGGCTGTATTGCAGATCGAGGTCGCGATATAGAGATAGATCTGGCGGAACAGGACAAAGGAGAACAGCATGATCAGCATTGGTGTCCTGGAATCTCCGGCTCCGCGCATCGCGCCCGCAACGACCTGGTTCGGGCAGCAGAATGCCAGCATGAACACGTTCATCCGGAGAAACATGGTTCCGTACCGGACAACGTCAGGCTCCTGGTTGAAGACTGCGACGAGCCGAGGCGCAAAGAGGAAAAGGATCCCAGCGCTGGCGAATGTAATGAGGAGTGCCAGCCGGAGAGCCACACCGGTTCCTTTTTTCGCGCGGGGCAGATTCCCGGCTCCCAGGTTCTGACTCATAAAGGTCGTGGATGCCTGTCCGATACTCTGCATCGGAAGGAAAACAAACTGGTCGATCTTTGAGTAGCTGCTCCATCCGGCCATGCAGCTGGATCCGAAGGTGTTGATATAGGACTGGACATACACGTTGGAAAATGATGTCAGTGACTGCTGAAATCCTGTCGGTAGTCCGACCATGAGGATCTGCCGGAAGATTTTTTTGTTGATCCGCAGGTCCTTCCAGGTCAGGCGGTAATTCTCCGTGCTTCTGGTGAGAACGATGAGCACGAGAATTGCGGAAACAAACTGGGAGATGATCGTCGCGTAGGCAACTCCCTCGATGGCCATGCCGAAGCCCACTACAAAAAGAAGGTCAAGGCCGATATTCATGACACTGGAGAGACAGAGGAAGTACAGCGGCCGCTTCGTATCGCCAACGGCACGCAGGATAGCACTTCCCATGTTGTATACAAGCAGACCGAAAACGCCGGAAAAATAGATCTTTAAGTATACGGAGGCGGACGGCAGGACATCATCCGGTGTGGACATAAATTTTAACATATAGGGGGCAACAAAGATTCCAAGACCTGTAAAAATGATCCCACATATGAAGGTCACTGCCATCGTGGTCTCCACGGCAATGTGAAGCTTTTCGTCATCGTGGGCCCCATAGTACCGGCTGATGACGACACCGGCACCAACAGAGGTACCGGTAAAGAACATGACGATCATGTTGATGATGCTGGTGGTGGAACCTACGGCGGCGAGAGCATGGGAGCCGACAAAGTTTCCAACAACGAGACTGTCCACAGTGTTGTATAGCTGTTGAAAAAGGTTTCCGATCACGAGGGGAACCGCGAACATGATCAGGAGCTTTGTGATGGACCCTGAGGTCATGTCCATGGACTGCTGTTTTTTCCGAGTTTGATTCATATGTTATCTCCCGGGCAGCCATTCAGAAAACGCAGAACGGTCAAGGAATATACAGGATCTGCGAACATGAAGGATAGCTGCTGAAATGATAGAAAAGGTGGACGGGTGACGGGACGAAGAAAAGTCCTGAATATACGTGACAAAATGTTAATTAAAGTCTAAATCAGAATGGATAGAATGTCAATTGATTTTACAACACATAAAAGAATTGTAATTTGTCAGCTTTTTGTCTATTTTTTATCACATCCAAACCTCATACTACTGCTTGCGCGGAAACCTAAAAAATGCTATATTTAACATGATAAATTGCCATTTCTGTCCCCAAGGGAGAAATTCCTGTGTATAAAGGTATTTTCCGATGGACCGAACGATCAGGAGTAAAGATCTGGTGGTTCGACAAGCAGTGACAGAGAAATGGATCATATAAAGAAGAAATCATATAGAAGAGAGGAACATGAATGGTTCATTATTCCCAGGATAAAATCAGAAATTTCTGTATCATTGCCCATATCGACCACGGTAAATCCACGCTGGCGGACCGCATTATCGAGAAGACCGGTCTTTTAACCAGCCGTGAGATGCAGGCCCAGATCCTTGACAATATGGATCTTGAGAGAGAGCGCGGAATCACGATCAAATCCCAGGCAGTCCGCACGGTTTACAAGGCAAAGGACGGCGAGGAGTATATCTTTAACCTGATCGATACCCCAGGTCACGTTGACTTTAACTATGAGGTATCCCGAAGCCTTGCGGCGTGTGACGGTGCGATCCTTGTTGTAGATGCGGCTCAGGGCATTGAGGCCCAGACGCTTGCAAATGTGTATCTTGCCCTTGACCATGATCTTGATGTTGTCCCGGTCATCAATAAGATCGACCTTCCGAGCGCTGATCCGGACCGTGTGGCGGAGGAGATCGAGGATGTGATCGGACTTGAGGCTCACGACGCACCGAGGATCTCTGCAAAGATGGGACTCAATATCGAGGATGTTTTGGAAGCGATCGTCCATAAGATCCCGGCTCCGAAGGGGGATCCGGAGGCACCGCTTCAGGCGCTGATCTTTGACTCACTCTACGATTCCTACCGCGGTGTTATCGTATTCTGCCGTGTGAAAGAGGGAACCGTGAAGAAAGGCACCCCGATCCAGATGATGGCGACGGGAGCTTCCTACGATGTCGTTGAGGTCGGATATTTCGGCGCAGGCCAATTTATCCCCTGTGATGAGCTCCGGGCCGGCATGGTTGGATACATTACAGCCAGCATCAAGAATGTGAAAGATACCCGCGTGGGTGATACGGTGACGAACCGCTTAAATCCGTGCGCGGCCCCACTTCCGGGATATAAGAAGGTAACACCGATGGTGTACTGCGGACTCTATCCGGCGGATGGAGCGAAATATCCGGAGCTCCGTGATGCTTTAGAGAAGCTGCAGTTAAACGACGCGTCCCTGTTCTTTGAGCCGGAGACATCCATCGCACTGGGCTTCGGATTCCGCTGCGGATTCTTAGGGCTTTTACACCTGGAGATCATCCAGGAGCGCCTGGAGCGCGAGTATAACCTTGACCTCGTGACGACGGCACCGGGCGTTGTATACCGGATCCACAAGACGAACGGCGAGGTGATCGACCTCACGAACCCGTCCAACATGCCGGATCCGTCCGAAATCGAATATATGGAGGAGCCGATCGTCTCCGCAGAGATCATGGTGACTACAGAATTTGTGGGCGCGATCATGCAGTTATGCCAGGAACGCCGCGGCGTTTACCTCGGCATGGAATATATGGAAGAGACGCGTGCACTCTTAAAGTATGAGCTTCCGTTAAACGAGATCATCTACGACTTCTTTGACGCGCTGAAATCAAGATCCCGCGGTTACGCGTCCTTCGACTACGAGTTGAAGGGATACGAGCAGTCACAGCTTGTAAAACTCGATATCCTGATCAATAAGGAAACTGTGGATGCCCTTTCCTTCATCGTGTTTGAGGGATCCGCTTACGAGCGCGGCAGAAAGATGTGCGAAAAGCTGAAGGATGAGATCCCGAAGCATTTATTCGAGATTCCGATCCAGGCTGCTGTGGGTGGTAAGATCATTGCCCGTGAGACGGTGAGAGCCATGAGAAAGGATGTCCTCGCGAAGTGCTACGGCGGCGATATCTCCCGTAAGAAGAAGCTTCTCGAGAAGCAGAAGGAAGGCAAGAAGCGTATGCGCCAGGTCGGAAACGTGGAGATTCCGCAGAAGGCGTTTATGAGCGTTCTGAAGCTGGACGAGGAGTAAATTAAAATATTGATCCAGATAAAAAGTCCATTTCAGATCGTTCGAAGAAATGGACTTTTTTGCACATAGATGAGGAACTATTATGAAGCTTACAACATTATGCTACATTGAAAAAGATGACAAATACCTGATGATCCATCGTATCAAGAAGAAACACGACGTCAATAAAGACAAGTGGATCGGCATTGGCGGGAAGTTTGAGCGGGGGGAGAGCCCGGAGGACTGCATTTTAAGGGAGACGAAGGAGGAGACAGGCCTGACACTCACAAGCTATAGACTTCGGGGCGTTCTGACTTTCATGTACAATGATGATGATGCCGAAATGGAGTACATTTTCCTCTACACGGCAGATGGCTTTACAGGTGAGCTGGCAGACTGCAATGAGGGGACTCTGGAGTGGGTTCCTAAGACTGAGATCGACAGCCTGAACCTCTGGGAAGGCGACCGGATCTTCCATCGGCTTCTCGACGAGGAAGCACCGTTCTTCTCTTTGAAACTCCGCTACCAGGATGATCTCTTAAAGGAAGCGGTCCTGGACGGAAAACCGCTGGAGCTTCTTGATCTCCTCGATGAGAATGGAGAGCTGTCGGGGCAGGTGAGAGAGCGCACGCTGGTCCATCTCAACGGTGACTGGCACCGGACGAGCCATGTCTGGGTCGTAAGAAGACGGAGGGACGGCGGACATGACCTGCTTTTACAGAAGCGGAGCAGAGGGAAGGACTCCTTCGGGGGCTGCTACGATATCTCCAGCGCCGGGCATATTCCGGCGGGACAGGACTATCTGGAGTCGGCGCTCAGGGAGTTGAAGGAAGAGCTGGGAATTGCGGCAGAGCCGGAAGACCTGCGGCTTGTCGGGGTCCATGACGGACGCTATGAAGGCGAGTTCCATGGACGGATCTTTAAGAATCATGAGAAGAGTCATGTTTTTGCTTATGAAAAGCCGGTAGAGATCGAAAAACTCAAGCTTCAGAAAGAAGAAGTGGAGTCTGTGAAGTGGATGCGGATCGAGGATGTCCTGGCGGCGGTGAAAGCCCATGATCCGGGATACTGCCTGTTCGAGGACGAGATCGAGATGCTCAGTGAGGTTCTCGCATGAACGGGGGCATGGAATTATATCTGCACATGCCGTTCTGTGTGAGAAAATGCGCTTACTGCGACTTCCTTTCATTTCCGACGGACCAGGAGACCCAGAACCTGTACACGAGGCGGCTCAGGGAAGATATTGACGCCATGGGAAAAAAATACGGGGACATTCCGGTAGATACGATCTTTATCGGCGGCGGAACCCCGTCCGTGCCGGATTCGGCGCTGATTGTCGGGATCATGGAACATGTGCGGAAGGCGTTTCATGTGGCGGAAGGCGCGGAGATCTCCATGGAGGCGAACCCTGGAACCGTGACAAGGGAGAAACTCACAGATTACAGGTGGGCCGGGATCAATCGCCTGAGCTTTGGACTCCAATCAGCAAATGACAGAGAGCTAAAGCTTCTCGGCCGGATCCATACCTGGGCGGAATTCCTGGAGAGCTTCCATCTGGCCCGGGAGTGCGGGTTCACGAACATCAATATCGACCTTATGTCAGCGTTGCCGGGACAGACCCGCGAGTCCTGGAAGGACACCTTAAAGCGGGTCACGGACCTGAATCCGGAACATATCTCGGCGTACAGCCTGATCATTGAGGATGGAACTCCTTTCGGTGAGAAGTACGGGAGCGAAGAGGGACGGAAACTTCTTCCCGACGAGGATTCCGAGAGGGAGATGTACCACGAGACGAAGCGGTTCCTGCGGGACTGTGGGTATGAGCGGTACGAGATCTCAAACTATGCGAAGCCGGGGAGAGCGTGCCGCCACAATATCGGTTATTGGACAGGCTTGCCCTACCTGGGACTGGGACTCGGGGCATCCTCCTACATGGACGGCTGTAGGTTTGCGGTCAATTCCGATATGAAGCAGTATCTGGAAGAAAAGCCGGGGATGTTTACGGATGTGGAAAAGCTCACGAAGAAAGACATGGAGGAGGAATTCTTCTATGTGGGACTACGGATGACAGCCGGGGTGTCCCTTCCGGAGTTTGAGCGGAGGTTCGGGGTGTCCGCGAAGGACGTCTATCCGGGGCTCATGGAAACGTTTGTGGAGGAAAAAGCAGCGGTATTTCAGGGCGACCGGTTCGTTCTGACGGATTATGGACTTGATGTGAGCAATTATATTATGGCGCAGTTTCTGCAGGACTAAAGATCCTGCGGAGACCGCGCTTTTTTTCAGCCGTAGTTTTCGATGTCAGAGATCCTGCGTGGAGTGAAAAAGGGCATGCATGCTGAGAAAAAACAAGTAGATCATAAGCGTAGCTTAAATGGTACAGAGGATAAAAAAGCAGAATACATATATAGATCATGTAAAAAACATGGTAAAAGTGCATAAAACCACTATCAAAAACGGCAACAATGTGATATGATTTGTACAATCCAATGAAATGTATGGTTGTACATTTTGCACGGAGAGACTGTATCCAAAAAACAGGGGGATATTATTATGGCTAAGGAAATGATCGCAATGCTTCTTGCAGGCGGCCAGGGGTCAAGACTCTATGCACTGACACAGAAGCTTGCAAAACCGGCAGTCCCTTTCGGCGGGAAATACAGAATTATTGATTTTCCGCTCTCGAACTGCGTAAATTCCGGAATTGATACCGTGGGAATTCTGACCCAGTACCAGCCGATGGTACTGAATGAGTATATCGGAAACGGCCAGCCGTGGGACCTCGACCGTCTTTACGGTGGAGTACATGTACTGCCGCCGTATCAGAAGGCATCCGGTTCCGACTGGTATAAGGGAACCGCAAACGCAATCTATCAGAACATTCCGTTCATCGAGCGCTACGATCCGCAGTATGTGATCATCTTATCCGGTGATCAGATCTGCAAGCAGGATTACAGTGATTTCCTGCGCTTCCACAAGGAAAAAGGCGCAGAATTCAGTGTCGCGGTTATGGAAGTGCCGTGGGACGAGGCATCCCGTTTTGGTCTGATGGTGGCGGATGGGGACGACCGGATCACAGAGTTTCAGGAGAAACCGAAGAACCCGAAGTCGAATCTGGCTTCCATGGGAATCTATATCTTTAACTGGGATATTTTAAAGAAGTACCTGATCGAGGATGAGGCAGACCCGAATTCCGAGAATGATTTCGGAAACAACATCATTCCGAACCTCTTAAAAGACGGACGGAAGATGTACGCGTACCACTTTGCGGGATACTGGAAGGACGTTGGAACGATCTCATCCCTCTGGGAAGCAAATATGGAGGTTCTTGATCCGGAACACAGCGGGATCGATATCTTTGATGAAAACTGGAAGATCTACAGCCGGAACAGCGGTATGACCGGTCACAAGATCGGCTCCAACGCAGTCGTTGAGAATTCCATGATCACAGACGGATGCCGGATCGACGGAAGTATTAAGCATTCGATCCTGTTCTCTGGTGTCAGGGTAGAAAAGGGAGCGAAGATCGAAGATGCCGTTGTCATGGGCAAAACGGTCATAAAGGCCGGAGCTGTTGTAGAACACTGTATCGTCGCGGAAAATGTTGTGATCGGTGAAAATGCCGTTGTTGGATCCATGCCGAAGGGGGAAGAACACGGCGTTGCGACGATCGGTTCCGGAATCACCATCGGAAAGGGCGCAAAGATCGGCCCGAACGCCATGGTCAATAAAAATGTGGAGGATGGTGAAGAACAATGGTAAATTCCAATGCAAATGCGATCGGTATTATTTTTCCAAACAGTTATGATAATCTGGTGCCGGAGCTTGCGGGTGACCGCCTGATGGCATCGATCCCGTTTGCGGGACGTTACCGGATCATCGACTTCCTGCTTTCCAGTCTCGCAAACTGCGGGATCAGCAATATTGCCATCGTGGTCCGGGAGAATTATCATTCCCTGATGGACCATCTGGGCTCCGGACGAGCGTGGGATCTTCTCAGAAAAAACGGAGGCCTCAGTATTTTTCCGCCCTATGCGGAGAAAAATATGAAGGTCTACAGCGGACGCGTCGAGGCACTTGAGAGCATCCTTCCGTATCTGAAAAGCAAAAAAGAAAAGTATGTGATCATGATGGACGCCAATATCGCGGTGGATTTTGATTTCAACGCAATGTTAGCGGAACATATCGAGAGCGGTGCCGATGTGACGGTTGCCTACACAGAGCAGGAGATCCCGGCGGAACTGATCCGCGCAGGTTCCCACGGGGATATGTATTACACGTTAAAGCTTGATGACGGACGCGTGAGACGGATCTTTATGAATTCTGAAATGTGCGGAAAACAGAACCTCTCCATGAATATTTATATTATGGATAGAGAAGCACTGATCGATAAGATCCATGCGGCGTTTGTACGTGGATACTCCTGCTTCGAGCGTGATATCCTTGCACCGCGTCTTGAGAAGTACAATATCCGCGGATATAAATATGATGGATATTACGCGAGGATCTGCGGCTTAAAGAGCTACTTCGATGAGAATATGAAACTTCTCAATGATGAGAATCTGGACGCGCTGTTTACCGGCGGCCAGATCTACACAAAGATCCGTGATGACAACCCGACAAGATATATTAACGGATGTAAGACAAAAAATAACCTTGTGGCTGATGGCTGCGTGATCGAAGGCGATGTGGAGAACTGTGTTCTCTTCCGAGGCGTTAAGATCGCAAAGGGCGCAAAGATCAGAAACAGTGTCCTGATGCAGGATACGGTGGTGAAAGCAGGCGCACGGCTGGATTACGTTGTCACAGACAAGAACGTGACGATTGAGGTTGGCCAGGAGCTGAAGGGAACGGATACACAGCCGTTTTATGTGGCGAAGGGGCATACTGTTTAAAGATAGGAGCAAGCCTGTGAATTCAGGAGAGGTCCTGACTCACATAAGATATGTATAATTAAGAAAGGGAATCTTTCATGAGCATTTTCGCATGCTCAGGAGAGATTCCCTTTTTTGCCATGTAGCAGGAAGAATTTATTAGGGGATGTCCTTCCAGTCCTGTCATATATCGGGTGGAAACTCATATAACGGGGCAGATGAACTTAAGACTGGATCAGATAGACCTCAGACCGCTCAACGCCGTGATCTCTTGTTTCCGAATGTGTGTTGTAAAAAATATCGATATGTTTTCCTTTGACGCCGCCTCCGACGTCCTCAGCGATATACTCGACACCATCGATCAAAAGGTGGCTTCCAAGCGGAATGACCCGCGGGTCAACGGCTACGGTGCGGCTTGCGGTCGCCTGGGTTCCGGTCTTTGTGAGACGGCCGTAGCCCTCGGAGCAGCTTCTGCACGGGCAGTAAGCTGTGGTCTTAAATGTACCTAAGGAAACGAGGGTGGCATTTTTGATGATCTTTGTTGCGGTATTGTACTGGTAAGCTAACGGAAGTGCTGTGCCGTTCACGCTGAGCTTGATCATGTAGGTATCATCCGGGATGGAGGACCAGTCGATCATGATCTCAAAGCCGTGGGCACCGTTTCCGATGCCGCTTTCCTTTAAGTCATTGCGCTCGATATCAGCTTCGGCGGTCTCAGATAAAAGAGACTCGCCAGTATGGGAGTTGGCCACAGTGACGGTGACGGAGACCGGGGTATCCGGGGCAGCGGAGTTCCACGCCCATCCGGAAACCTTATTTCCATCGATGCTGTCCAGGTGGCCAGAGTTTTTCGGGGTACTTGCGAATGCACATACGGTGTTTAAGAGCATCGAAATGACGGTCAGTAAAACACAGATGGTCAATCTAAATTTCTTCATATAACAATCCTTTCTTTTTTTGTTTCATATCTATTACAAATTATATGCAGATGTGTAATAGAAATGTAACAATTTGGAAACAAGTATGTATTATACATAATTTTCCAAATTTGTCAAGTTTTTGGGTATTACTGCCAGGACGCAAACAGTCCCCCCATATGGCAGAAATGTTCTTAATGTGACGCAAAGCCCCCGGGATTCACAGGAAAATCCAGGGGAAAGCCGGGCGGATCCTGTAAAATCCTGGTAGAAAAAGGCGATGAAAAAAATAGTGAAAAAAATGTGAAAATTATCAAAAGCCCTTGACAAACAACACACTAAGTAATATAGTAACAACTGTAAATGTTAGCACTCCTCAATAAAGAGTGCTAATAAAGAAGAGGTGAGAGTTTTGGAACTGGATGAGAGAAAAGAAAAAATTTTAAAAGCGATTATCCAGACGTATCTGGAGACCGGTGAGCCGGTGGGATCCAGAACGATTTCCAAATACTCGGATCTGAAGCTCAGCTCCGCGACGATCCGAAATGAGATGTCTGATCTGGAAGAACTTGGCTACATCATTCAGCCGCATACCTCGGCGGGACGAATTCCTTCCGATAAAGGTTACCGCTTCTATGTTGACCAGATCATCAAGGAAAAAGATAGTCAGGTCGAGCATATGCAGGAACTGATGATCCAGCGGGTAGACCGCGTGGAACTGCTTCTGAAGCAGCTTGCAAAGGTTCTTGCCAACAATACGAACTATGCGACCCTGATCAGCGGACCGAGTTACAACCAGACAAAGTTAAAGTTTATCCAGCTCTCGAAGGTGGAGGAACACAAACTTCTGGTGGTAGTCGTTGTGGAAGGAAATATTATAAGAAACTCCTTTGTTACGATCGATGAGGAACTCAGTGACGAAGAGCTTCTGAATTTAAATATTCTTTTAAACAGCAGCCTGAACGGTCTGACGATCGAGGAGATCAACCTTGGCGTGATCGCAAAAATGAAAGAACAGGCCGGATCCCACAGAAGAGTGGTGGATCTGGTGCTGAATGAAGTCAGTGAAGTGATCCGGTCCCAGGACGAAGATCTCCAGATCTATACCAGCGGGGCAACCAATATTTTCAAATACCCGGAGCTTTCCGATACGGAAAAAGCGAGCCAGCTGATCGGTACTTTGGAACATAAAGAACTTCTCAGGGGACTGATCGACGGGCAGCAGCAGAATAAAACGGATGATCCGGACAATGAAATTCAGGTCTATATCGGAGATGAAACTCCGGTCCAGAGCATGAAAGACTGCAGCATCGTAACCGCAAATTATGCGCTCGGCGATGGGATGCGCGGAACGATCGGTATCGTGGGACCAAAACGAATGGACTACGAAAAAGTCGTATCGACCTTGAGATCGTTAGTTGCGCAGCTGAACGAAACGTTTAAAAATGAAAGGTGAAGAGAGCAGTGAAAGAGAAAGAGTTAGAAAAAGAGAAAACGGAAAAAGCCGTTTCTGAGGAAAAAGAAACCAAAGAGACAGCCGCTTCCGAAAAAGAAAATAAAGAGACGTCCGAAAAAGAGGAAAAAGCTTCTGAAAAGAAGAAAGATCCGAAGGACGAGAAGATCGATGAGTTAAATGACAAGCTCAAGAGATCCATGGCGGAGTTTGATAACTACCGCAAGAGAACGGACAAGGAAAAGTCCGCAATGTATGAGATCGGTGCGAAGGATGTAATCGAAAAGATCCTTCCGATCGTCGATAACTTTGAAAGAGGTCTTAATTCCATTCCGGAAGACGCGAAAGGATCCGCGTTTGCAGACGGAATGGAAAAGATATATAAGCAATTTGTAAAGACACTCGATGATATGGGCGTTAAGCCGATCGAGGCAGTCGGAAAACCGTTCGACCCGAACTTCCACAACGCAGTGATGCATGTGGAGGATGAGAATCTCGGCGAGAATGTTGTGGCAGTGGAACTCCAGAAGGGCTACACCTACAAAGATTCCATCGTTCGTCACAGCATGGTGCAGGTTGCAAACTAACATTGAAACAATGTGATCATCCGGCAGAGACTGCTGGACGACCACTCATTCCTAATATTCCAAATTTAGAGGAGGAAAATCATTATGAGTAAGATCATTGGTATTGACTTAGGTACAACAAACAGCTGCGTAGCAGTTATGGAAGGCGGTAAACCAACAGTTATCGCTAATACAGAAGGTGTCAGAACAACACCGTCTATCGTTGCATTTACAAAGACAGGAGAAAGACTTGTGGGTGAGCCGGCAAAGCGTCAGGCAGTTACAAACGCTGACAGAACCATCTCCTCCATCAAGAGACATATGGGTACCGACTACAAGGTAGATATTGACGGCAAGAAGTACACACCGCAGGAGATCTCCGCGATGATCCTTCAGAAGTTAAAAGCAGATGCTGAGAGCTACCTCGGTGAAAAAGTAACAGAAGCTGTTATCACAGTTCCGGCTTACTTCAACGATGCCCAGCGTCAGGCAACAAAGGATGCAGGTAAGATTGCCGGTCTTGATGTAAAGCGTATCATCAACGAGCCGACAGCGGCAGCCCTTGCTTACGGTCTTGACAACGAGAAAGAGCAGAAGATCATGGTATATGACCTCGGCGGCGGTACATTCGATGTTTCCATCATCGAGATCGGTGACGGCGTTATCGAAGTTCTTGCGACGAACGGTGATACACACCTCGGCGGTGATGATTTCGATAACCGTGTCACACAGTGGATGATCGACGAGTTCAAGAAGACAGAGGGCGTAGATCTTTCCGGTGATAAGATGGCACTTCAGAGATTAAAAGAAGCTGCTGAGAAAGCAAAGAAAGAGCTTTCTTCCGCAACAACAACAAACATCAACCTTCCGTTCATCACAGCAACTGCTGAGGGACCGAAGCACTTAGATATGAACCTCACAAGAGCTAAATTCGATGAGCTGACAAGTGATCTCATTGAGAGAACAGCAATTCCGGTACAGAACGCGTTAAGAGACGCTGGTTTAACAGCAGCAGAGCTCTCCAAGGTTCTCCTCGTAGGTGGTTCCACACGTATGCTTTCCGCACAGGAAAAGGTTAAACAGTTAACAGGCAAAGAGCCGAGCAAGAGCTTAAACCCGGATGAGTGCGTAGCCATCGGTGCAGCGATCCAGGGTGGTAAGTTAGCAGGCGATGCCGGTGCAGGTGACATCCTTCTTCTCGATGTAACTCCGCTTTCCCTTTCCATCGAGACAATGGGCGGCGTTGCTACAAAGCTGATCGAGAGAAACACAACGATCCCGACAAAGAAGAGCCAGGTATTCTCCACAGCTGCTGATAACCAGACAGCCGTAGATATCCACGTTGTACAGGGTGAGCGTGAGTTCGCAAGAGACAACAAGACTCTTGGCCAGTTCCGTCTTGACGGTATCCTTCCGGCAAGAAGAGGTGTTCCGCAGATCGAAGTTACCTTCGATATCGATGCAAATGGTATCGTAAACGTATCCGCTAAGGACCTCGGCACAGGCAAAGAGCAGCATATCACCATCACATCCGGATCCAATATGTCCAAGGATGATATCGATAAGGCTGTTAAGGAGGCTGCAGCTTACGAGGCTGAGGATAAGAAGAAGAAAGAAGCGATCGATACAAGAAATGAAGCTGATTCCATGGTATTCCAGACAGAGAAGGCAATGGAAGAAGTTGGCGATAAGATCGATGCAAACGATAAGGCCGCTGTTGAGGCTGACTTGAATGCCCTCAAGGAAGCGATCAACAAAGCTCCGGCAGAGCAGATGACAGACGCCCAGGTCGAGGAGATCAAGGCAGCGAAAGAGAAACTCATGAACAGCGCGCAGAAGCTCTTCGCAAAGGTTTATGAGCAGGCTCAGGCAGCTCAGGGCGCAGCAGGCGCACAGGGCCAGGCAGGTCCGCAGGCTGGACAGAGCGCAAGCCAGGCTGGATATGGCGATGATGTCGTTGATGGCGACTACAAAGAAGTCTAAATAACAGTTTGATCGAGCGACAATGAGGGCTGGAAAGGACGTTGCAAGATAGCTTGCATAAGTTCTTTTTAGCCGGAATTGCCAGTTGGCGGACGCCAAAGGTCTCTTGTTTTTGTGAAATGAAAACAGGAAGACAGCTCGAGTCAGGCACTATAAATCCGAAAGAACGCCCCATCTTGGGCGTTCTTTCGGTTGCCTTATATCAAGATTTTGATCGGCAACGATCCGGAAATATTGCCGCGGCAGGACTCAGCCGTGACGTCTGAAGAAAGCTTCCGTCGGCAGGTTCCGTAAAAAGGTACGCGTGAAGCGTGGTACCGCTCACTAACAGGAAAGGTAAGAATAAAGAAATGGCAGAGACCAAGCGTGATTATTACGAAGTCCTCGGCGTGCCGAAAAATGCGGACGAAGCGGCGTTAAAGAAAGCATATCGAGTTCTTGCAAAGAAATACCATCCGGACGCAAATCCGGGAGATAAAGAGGCGGAGGCAAAGTTTAAGGAAGCTTCCGAGGCATACAGCGTTTTAAGTGATCCGGAAAAGAGAAGAAAGTATGACCAGTTCGGTCATGCAGCCTTTGAGGGAGGCGCAGGCGGGGCCGGTGGCTACGGCGGATTCGATTTCAACGGAGCCGACATGGGAGATATCTTTGGAGATATTTTCGGAGATTTCTTCGGAGGTGGACGTTCCGCTTACGGAAGAAGCAGCAACGGTCCCATGCGCGGCGCAAATTTAAGAACCGGCGTAAGGATCACATTTGAAGAGGCAATCTTTGGCTGCGAGAAAGAGATCGAGCTCACATTGAAGGATGAGTGTCCGAAATGTCACGGAACAGGCGCAAAGCCTGGTACATCTCCGGTTACCTGCCCGAAATGTAACGGTAAAGGTAAGATCGTCTACACCCAGCAGTCCTTCTTCGGTCAGGTACAGAATGTCCAGACATGTCCGGACTGCCGAGGTACCGGTAAGATCGTCAAGGAGAAGTGCCCGGACTGCTACGGTACCGGATATATCTCCAGCAAGAAGAAGATTCAGGTCAAGATCCCGGCAGGTATCGACAACGGACAGAGCATCCGCATCGCAGGAAAAGGAGAGCCCGGAACGAACGGCGGCGAGAGAGGAGACCTTCTCGTTGAGGTAACCGTATCCAGAAGCCCGGTATTTATGCGCCAGGAGACATCCATCTTCTCCACAGTACCGATCTCCTTCGCAACAGCAGCCCTTGGAGGTCCGATCAAGATCAAGACCGTCGACGGCGAGGTTGAGTACGAGGTAAAACCGGGAACCCAGACCGACACAAAGGTACGTCTCCGCGGCAAGGGTGTTCCGTCACTGAGAAATAAGAACATCCGTGGTGACCATTATGTAACGCTTGTTGTTACAGTTCCGGAGAAGCTTACGGAGGAGCAGAAAGAAGCCCTCAGAAAGTTTGATGATGCGATGAAGGGGGTTGCATCGCCGGAGGGAAAGAAGAAAGGTTTTTTCAATAAGTTAAAAGAAGATTTCAAAAATGAATAATTGAAAATAAAGCGGGAAACGCACGTTTTGCATGCAGAAATGAGCTGTAGCAGGACGTGCGTTTTTTCGTTTGTGAAATAAATATGCTAATATAAGACTATCAACCAGATCTCTTTCCTGGAGATCGCAGCCCGTAATTCCGGGCGTCTGTGGTATCTGACTTCAGTTCTGAAATCATTCCCACGAAATTGCAAAAAAACTCTATATCGTGTACAATGAAAGGAGAAACTATGACGAAAGTAAAGAGAAACTTTAAGGACAGTCTTTTCCGAATGGTATTTCATGGGAAGGAGGAGTTACTGAGTCTGTATAATGCGGTAAATGGAAGCTCGTATACGAATGCAGATGATCTGGAAATCAACACACTGGAAGACGTGGTATACATGGGAATGAAAATTATAAACGTATAACAAAACAGGCAGAACCTATCACTCCGATAAGTCCTGCCTGCTTTCGTTATATGAGAAAAGAAGTTGGCAAACGATTGTTTAGAAATCAAACATTCCAGCCGGTTTTGTATCCGGTTTCTTTGTGTCTGTGTAGGTCTTAGCTGTCTTATAGTCAACATCGTTGATCGGCCATGTCGGCTTCTTGCCTTCGTAGACTTCCTGAACGCCCATAGCTGCGAAGTAGGAAGCACGATGGGCAGCTTCAGATGTGTTGCCGCCGATATGCGGATAGATGATAACATTGTCGAGAGTTAAGAGTGGGTTAGCCGGATCAACCGGTTCCTTCTTGATTGCGTCAAGACCGGCACCTGCGATCACGCCATTCTTGCATGCCTCGTAGAGAGCATCCTCGTCCACACAGCCGCCGCGTGCGGTGTTGATTAAGAATGCTGTCGGTTTCATCATTGCGAGACGATCTGCATTTACCATGTTCTTGGTAACCGGAGTGTTCGGGCAGTGAAGGGAAACATAGTCGCACTCTTTGAAGATGCGGTCAAGGTCGCGGACAACCTCAACGCCGTCCGGGAACTCAGAAGCTGGTTTGTACGGGTCATATGCGAGAACATTCATCTCGAATGCGAGGCAGCGCTTTGCAACGCGGCTTCCGATGTTGCCGCAGCCGATCAGACCGATGGTCTTGCCGTTTAATGTGTTCTTGCGGACTTTTAATTTTGCCTTGTAGAAGTCATTTACCCATGTCTTGTGAAGAACAGTCACGTTACGGCTGCACTCTAAGATGAGTAACATTGCTGTCTCTGCAACGGAGGTGCTGTTTGCGACCGGTGCGTAGAGAGCCTGTACATGGTTGTCGTGGCAGGCCTTTACGTCAAGAGCGTCGAAACCGGCACCGTGACGAACGATAACCTTTAAGTTCGGGTTTGACTCGATCACTTCGCGTGTGATCGGTGTGATACGGACGATCATAGCGTCCGGCTGATATTCCTTGAAATCAGCGAGAACGTCCTCTGTCTCAAAACCGCGGCCGTCGATTACGGTATGGCCAGCATCCTCAAGAAGCTTACGGCCTTCGGACATAATTTCCTGTGGGAGTAGAATTTTCCAACCCATGATAATACCTCCTATAATGAAACATTTTTGATAAACTGTTTTTCACTGTCTTTATTATAGCGGAGATTGTTCACAAAATAAAACAATCTGTTTTTGTAAGGTTGAAAAGGAAATGTTGTTGGAAATCGCTGGTACGAAAAGAGACGCTTATATGTTATAGCACTTTCTTTTATAAGGCAAATATGCTAATATAAGATTATCAAACAGATCTCTTTCCTGGAGATCCCTGCCCGTGATTCCGGGCGTCTGTGGTATCTGACTTCAGTTCTGAAATCATTCCCACGAAATTGCAAAAAAACTCTATATCGTGTACAATGAAAGGAGAAACTATGACGAAAGTAAAGAGAAACTTTAAAGACAGCCTTTTCCGACTGGTGTTTCATGGGAAGGAGGAGTTACTGAGCCTGTATAACGCGGTAAACGGAAGTTCGTATACGAATGCGGACGATTTGGAGATTAATACGCTGGAAGATGTGGTGTATATGGGGATGAAAAATGATGTCTCATTCTTGTTTGCACATTATCTGAATTTGTATGAAGCCCAGAGTACCAGTAATCCAAACATGCCATTGAGGGGAACCATATATTTTGGAGATCTGATAAAGGGATGGGTAGAAAGCAACCATCTTGATATGTATTCCGAAAAGCAGATCATGATCCCAAAGCCGAAGTTTCTTGTCTTTTATAACGGTTTAAAGAAGGAACCGGAAAGAAGGATTCTCCGGCTGTCAGATTCATTTGAAGGCGGGCAGGATGAGGAGGCAGCGCTGGAGTGTACTGCGATCATGTTAAATATTAATTATGGATACAATCAGAAATTAATGGAGAAGTGCCAGACATTGCACGATTATTCTTATTTTGTGGAAAATGTGAGACAGGGAGTCCGTGTCGGAAAGACATTGGAGGAAGCTGTAGATGAAGCAATCAGTAAGTCCTTGAAAGAGGGCGTGTTGAAGGATCTTTTAAAGAAAAACAGAGCGGAGGTGCGAAACGTGGTATTGACAGAATATAACGAAGAGCTGCATCTGAAAAATGTGAGGGAATGTGGGTATGAAGAAGGATACGATAATGGATATGATAGTGGATATGGCAGTGGCTTGGACCAGGGACGCATGCAGAACCAGATTGAATTAGTAATAAAAAAAGTACGGAAAGGTCAGTCGCTGGAACGGATTGCGGATGCTCTGGAAACATCGGAAGATCAGCTGAAAGAAATATACGAGGCGGTAGTGAAAGCAGCGCCGGAGTATGATCTTGAGAGAATTAAGGGAGAGTTGAAAATAAATAACCGTTAACTGACTATAAAAAGCTACAGAAAAATTTCTAACAGGTTTCTTCTATGAAGATACAGCAAAAAACAGGCAGAACCTATCATCTTGATAAGTCCTGCCTATTTTCGCTATATGAGAAAAGAAGTTGGCTTTTACGGATCGTATGCGAGAATATTTATCTTGAATGTGAGACAGTGCTTTGTAACGTAGCATCCGGTGTTGTCGCTGCCGATCAGATTGATGGTTCTGCCTTTAATGTGTTCTTGCGCACTTTTAATTTTATCTTGTAGAAATTGTCTGATTTATCGCAACATACCCATGTCTTATGGAGAATAGTCACGTTACGGCTGCACTCTAAGGTGAGCTATATTGCTGCCTCTGCAATGGAGGTACTGTTTGCGGCCGGTTCGTGGAGAACTTGAATGTTGTTGTCAGGGTATGTTTTTACGTCAAGAACGTCGAAATCGGCATCGTGACGAACGATAACTTTTAAGTTCGGGTTTGGCTCAATCACTTTGCGAGTGGTTGATGTGATACGAACGATCATAGCATACGGCTGACTTTCATGGAAATCAGTGAGAACATCAGCGGTCTTGAAAACGCGACCGTAGATAATTATATTATGGCCTGTATCTTCAAGAGGCGTGCGGCTTTCGGACATAATTTCCTGTGACAGTAAATTTTCCAACCCATGTTCCTATAATGAAACGTCTTTGATAAGCTGTTTTTCACTGTCTTTATTATAGTGGGAAGTGTTCGCAAAATAAAACAATCTGTTTTTAGTAAGATTGAAAAGGTAATGTTGTTGAATTGAAAAAATCACTGGTACGTCATTATACAAGTGGGTCAGCTTTATGTGCAAGGTGCACGGTTTCAACTGTAGATGCATACTCAAGGAGAAGTTCAATTAAATATTTCATATATAGCGGCAGATAGCGGCCTTTTGAGTAGGCAATCGCAAGCTGGTGAGGAAGATGAACTCCATTTGAATAAATTGGAAATATATTCATATCTGATGGAATCTCTTTTAAATGGTTAGCAAGATGCATTTGTGTCATGATACATGCAGCAAAACCTTGGGAACATAGTTGAAATCCAAGAGGCGTGTAGGTGCTGTAAGAATAAATTTTAGGTTGAATCCCAGCAATATCAAAACAAGAACGGATTTTATTCCATACAATATTTTTAAAAGCACAGAAGGGAAGCTCAGAAAAATGTGTGATTTCAATTCCTTGAATTCCCTGCTCTTTTAAACTCTCTTTTGTAAGAGGGTAGAATTGATCTAAAAGTTTCTCGGAAACACATAAATATAATTTATCGTTTAGGAGCAGCTTTTGTTCAATTTCAGGATGACTATCTGAATAGGCGATAATTCCCAAATCAAGATCGTTACTGGTTAAAAGAGGCACCAGTTTAGAAGTAACAGCTTCTGTAATTTGAAAATCCACAAGAGGATATCGTTCGTGAAATTTAGGAAGAACAGCTGAAAAACATGTACTTAGGCGCAATGCACTTGAAGAAAAACGGATAGTGCCACGTTCTTCTTTGGACATATCAGAAAGTGTATCTTTTAAATTTTGATGATTAATAATGACCATATCAGCGAATTTTAATACCTCTGTGCCTGCCGAAGTGAGAGATAGTTTTGGCTTTCGATAAAAGAGTGGGGTTCCATAAAAGTTTTCAAGACGCTGAATGTGATTGCTGAGTGTTTGCTGAGATATATATAATCGATTGGCTGTATGTGTCATATTTAAACTTTTTGATAGTTCCGAGAAATAATATAAACTTTCAATATCCATAAAGCCCTCCATATGCTTAATTACAAAATTTATTTGTAGAGAATAAAAAAAAGCTCCGTTGGATTTAGTAGTATAAATATACTACTATAAAGCTAACAAAAAAACAAGAGCGGTTGGCAGAAAATGTTAATCAGAATACAAAAATACAAACAATATTGAATATTACGGGTACTTTTACACCACTTGTCCGGATTGAG
>NZ_QWGJ01000012.1:0-117441 GCF_003435225.1 Clostridium sp. AF28-12
CATTTTTCCGGACAGACGGCTTCGCCGCAACGGAATATTCACAATATTCTGAAAAAGCCGATAAGCAGAGTGGAGGTCATCATGAAATATAATTGTAATAAGATGCGTGAATTTGCAAGTGCAATTATGCAAAAAAATGGCTTATCAAAGCAGAAAAGTGATTTATTTGCAGAAAGTCTTATAGCAGCAGACATGCGAGGAATTTCTTCTCATGGTGTCACAAGATTAAAAACATATGCATATCGTTTGGAGGCGGGACTTGTCGATGCACATGCAGAAACAACAATTATAAAAGAAACTCCAGCATTGATCCTGATGGATGCAAACAATGGGCTGGGAGTTCCAGCAGCAATGGATGCAATGAAACTATGTGTTGAGAAAGCAAAAACGATAGGTTGTTGTTTTGCGGCGGTAAAAGGAGGAAATCATTTTGGAATGGGGGAATTTTTTACTGATTATGCAGCACAGAATGGAATGATAGGAATCGCAATGACCAATGGACCGGCAGCATTGGCTCCGATAGGGGGAAAGAAAGCAATTCTTGGGACAAATCCGCTTGCAGTGTCTGTGCCTTCTGAAAAATATAGGACAGTTTCGCTTGATATGGCGACCAGTGTTGTTGCAAGAGGAAAAGTGACACTCGCAAAGAAAAATGGGAAAAAAATTCCAGAAGGATGGGCAATTGATAAAGATGGACATTCGACAACTGATCCTAATAAAGTATCGTGCATGCTTCCGTTTGGCGGAGCCAAGGGGTATGGAATTGGTTTGTTGATCGAACTGATGTGCTGCGGACTAGCAGGAGCTAAAAGTGGATTAACAATGGGATCATTTTATGATTTTAGTGGAAAAAAGCAGGATGTTGGTTATTTTATTGGTGCAATTAATGTTGGTGCAGTTGTTGAAGAACAAAAATTTAAGGAACAGTCAGATGTAATTCTTACATCAATTAAAGAATCACCAAGAGCAGAAGACTGTGATGAAATTTATCTACCAGGTGAGATTGAATTGAATCATGCAGAACAAGCGCAGAGAGAGGGAATGGAAATTTCAGATGTTGTGGTAAAAGAACTTGAGGAAATCAGTATGAAATATAAGGTTCCATTCAACTAAAATAATAAAGAGTGCTACCTGAAAATATTTTTAGGCAGCTTTTGTTTAAGAAATCGACTTCATCGCCATCGCGTAGGAATAAAATTCCTGTGTGATGGCTTTTTTCATGCCTTCAGCATAGTGGGGCAGGATCAGGTCATTGCGGTAGACCAGGGAGATATCGATTTTTGAGAAAGAGTGGTTCATCCTCAGACAATGGCAGTTCTCTGGCCAAGTGATCGCCCCTTTTTTATGATCAAAAAGGATCATCGGAGACAGGAAAGCGGCTCCCTGGGCAGAACAGGCGAGTTGATAGATGATGTTCTGGTCAGATGCCTCGAGAATTGTCTTAGGCATGATTCCACAACGATCATAGGCGCGTTCTAAAAGAGAACGGATTCGGTTGTCCGAAGCGAGGAGGAGGATTGGAAAGTCTTTGAGATCAGAGACATCAAGACCTTCGATGGCACTTTTATTTAAAAGTTCCTGCCAGTGATTCGGGCAGCATTCCTTCAGAATATTATCGTGGATCAGACAGAAAAGGTATTCGGACGCTAAAGGGATCATATTTAGATTAGATGCAGTTGGAACATCAACACCGATGAAAAGATCGAGCTTTCCAGCCTGAAGAGAGTCAGCCATTTTCAGAGTATAAGACTGACGAAGATCCAGAGAAACATTTGGGTAGGCGTTGTGGTATCGCTCCCAGATTCCCGGAAAGAATACCTGGATCCGCTGCCTTGACATTCCAAGAACAAGATGACCGGAACATTCGGCGGAGAGATCCGCCAGGGATGCCATCATCTGGGATTCATTTCGCAGCATCTGTTTTGAGTAAAAAAGCATAGTCTCCCCGGCAGGTGTGAGCTTCAGATATGGTTTTCGCTGAAACAGCTCCACTCCATATTCCTCTTCTAGGCGCTTGATCGAGCCGGAGAGGGACTGCTGTGTGATATGAAGAGATTCGGATGCTTTTGTAAAATTCATTTCTTCCGCAAGTGCTACAAAGTACTGACATGTTTTAAGGTTCATAGATGCCTCCACAGGAAAATGCTGTTTAAAATTAAAAATATAACTGTTGGAAAACTGTCATAACTGTATGATAGTATAAAAACAACAAGAAATCCAGTATATTTTACAGCAAATTAACGAAAGGAAGTATTTGTGATGGTTAGATTGATGGACTGTACTTTGAGAGACGGTGCAAATGTAGTAGGAAAAGGGTTTGACGCGGAGATCACAAAGATCGTTCTGGATATCCTGACAGAGAGCAATGTTCCGATTATTGAATTCGGAAACGCAGGCGGAATCGGAGCTTATGAGGTTGCGGGATTCACAAACGCCCTGACTGACATGGAGTATCTGGATCTGGTACAGCCGTATCTGGGAAAATCAGAGATCGGCATGTTCTTAAACGCAAAGAGATTCCGCGAACCGAATGTTGAGCTTGCGGCATCCAAGGGAATGAAGTTCTTGCGCTGTGGTGCTGATGCCGGGGATGCGAGAAAGATCTCAGAAGTTCCGGTAAAAACGATCAAGAAATGCGGAATGAAAGCGTACTACTCCGCAATGAAAGCATATCTTCTCACTCCGGAAGAACTGGCGGAGGAAGCGAAGTTCTTGGAGTCCATCGGACTTGACGAATTTACGATCATGGATTCCGCCGGAACTATGATGCCGGATGACGTAAAGAGAGCAACGGAGTGTTGCAAGAACGCGGTTAAGATCCCGGTGGCTTTCCATTGTCACAATAACCTTGGACTTTCCGCAGCAAATGCCATCGCTGCCTATGAGAGCGGAGCAGATATTTTAGACTGCGGTCTTATGGGAATGGCGAGAAGCGCAGGAAACCTTCCGACAGAGGCAGCTGTGGCATTTATGCAGAAATACGGGGAGTTCAAGGATATTGACCTTTACGCGATGTTAAACGGAATCGACCAGAGACTTCTTCCGGCAATGGAAAAGCACTCCTACCATGACGCGATCCCGCCGTACGACCTGATCCTCGGCGTATCCGGAGCGCATTCCAGCTTCGGAAAGACTTTCAAGGCGGTCGCAAAAGATACAGGCGTTGATCTCTATAAACTGATCGTTGAGGTCAGCAAGATCAACAGAAAGAATCCGAGCGAAGATCTCATGAGAGAAGTGGCAGAGAAAATCAAATAAAAAGAGGGAAAAAACGTGAAAGTAGCAATCGTAGGAACATATCCGGCAGGTACATTTGAAAAGTTTAAAAATTATTTTTCTGAAAAGCCGGAAATTGAAGTGGTTGAAGTTGATACACAGGAGAAATTTGATGCACTGACAGAGGCAGACGCCATCGTTCTTCGAATTTTAAAAATGCCGAAGGAAGTAGTCGCAAGGATCAAAGGATTAAAGATGATCATGCGCTGGGGAGCCGGTTTTGATTCTGTTGACATTGAAGAAGCAGGAAAACATGGAATTTATGTCTGCAATACTCCGGGAGCAAACGCGTATGCTGTGGCGGAGCTTACGGTGGCATTGATGTTAGCAGTCGGAAGAAAACTGATCTGCCATGACCGTGCGATTCATCAGGGGGAGTGGAGTAAGAACACATTTTTAAACCTGACGAGAACTTTAAACAATAAGGTGGTCGGCATCATCGGCGGAGGAAATATCGGTCGTCAGGTGGCATCCAGGGTACAGGCCTTCGGATCTACAGTCCAGTATTACGATCCGTTCCGCTTGCCGGAGGAGATGGAAGAAAAACTGCATATGAAATATGTAGGACTTGAGGAACTGATCCGTACAAGCGACGTGATCACCCTTCATGTACCGCTCATGGATTCCACGCGTCATATGATCGGTGAGAAGGAAATCGAAAAAATGAAGGACGGCGCGATCCTAATCAACGTTGCGAGAGGCGGACTTATGGATGATGAGGCTGTTGTGAACGCAGTCAATTCCGGAAAACTTTCAGGTGCCGGAATCGACTGTGTGGAGGAAGAACCGGCAAAACCGGGCAGTTTGATTCTCGAAAATTCGAACATTATCGTGACACCACATGTAGGCGGCGGTTCTGCGGATATCTCAGATGTCATGTTCCCGATGATCACGGAGAATATTGAATTGCTGGAGGAAGAGAAGGCACTGAAGTATGTAGTGAATAAGCAATATATACTGCGTGGGAAAGAAAGTGCTTAATAGCAAAAAAATAGATCAATATCCCAATAACTACAAAGAAAACTTGTTAAGAATATATAAAATCATTGTTGGATATATTTGTCTAATGATGATAATATAAAATCAATAAAAAGACAGACAAAAATCAAGAAAAAAACAGCACAAATAACAACAAAAGAAAAACTTAGGAGGAATCAATATGAAAAAACGTATAGCTTTACTGGCAGCAGCAACACTCGTTATGTCAAGTTTGTCTGGATGCGCTTCAAACAGTACAGCGCCGGAGACAACGGCAACAGCAACGACTCAGGCCGAAAAGGAAACAACAGCTTCTGATACACAGGCTACATCGACAGGAGATACAGGTGAATGGTCTAAGACGATCACACTTGCAGATGGAAAGACATATCCGTCTGGTACTGTGACGATTATTGCTCCATTCTCGGCTGGTGGCGGTGTAGATCTTGGTGATCGTTTATTTGCTAAATATGCTCAGAAATGGACAGATGCAACACTGATCGTTGAAAATATTACAGGCGGAAGCGGACTTGTAGGAATCCAGACTGGTTTAGGGCGTGCTACAGACGGATCTGTTATGTGGCATATCGATCCGGGCGCACAGTATGTTTCTACCACGAATTCCAGCTGCCCATTTGATGTCGTAAATGATATGGGACATATCGGCTTCTTTGTAGCAGATGACCGTGTATGGGCTGTGAAGCCGGATGAAACAAGATTTACTACAGCAGAAGAAATGTTTGCATATGCAAAGGATCATCCGGGCGAGATCAGCATTGCGGCATCTGGAACAGGTACTATCGCAGCTCTTGCAACACAGTACATTGCAAATACAGCTGGTGTAGAGTTTAATATCATCGGATATAATGGCTCCTCTGAAGCAAAAGCAGCATTCCTTGGCGGACATTGTGATGTAATGTCGGCAGGTGTCAGCGAGGCAAGAACAATGTTAGATGAAAATCAGTGTAAAGTATTATTCACAATGACAGATGAAAGAATTTATGACGATGTTCCTACAGTAAAAGAGCTTGGATATGATTGTACTTCTCTTTCCACATACCGTGGTTTAGCAATGTCCTCAAAAGTTGATCCTGCAATTGTTGAGTACTGGGATAAGATCATGGAAAAGGTTTGTGAGGATCCGGATTTCATCGCAGAAGCAGATAACATGGGACTTGTAATTCGTTTCCAGAACACGGATGAGGCATTAAAGACTTTCAGCGAGTACAACCCGATTTGGTATGATTTAAAAGAATCTCTTGGAATGTAAGAAGCGAAGAAAAATGGGCGATGCGGATACATTCTGCATCGCCCAGTGGTTTTAGGTACAGAAAGGGTTGATTAGTATGACGATGAAATTAAAAGAACGCGTATCGGCTGTGTTCTTATTCCTTGTGTTTGGATTTGCGTTTGTTTACAGCAGAAAGTTCCCAGATATTCCGAAAATTATTCCGACAGGAATCACAGTCCTTGGATGTATTTTGAGTGTTATGCTGTTTGTGCGTACATTTTATATGCACTACAAGGAAGACGAAAATTTTGATGCTGCAGCACTGGCAGAACAAAAAGAAGGATCAAAGAAGATCGCAATCGCAATTCTGATGCTTGTAGTGTATGTCGGTTTAATTAAAATAGTGGGATTTTACACGATCTCTTTTGTGTTTATGATTGCGTTTTCATATGTAATTGATACCGAAAAACATAAGTTATGGACATATCCAGTTGTGGCAATTGGGGTGTTAGCGGTTATTTATGGTATCTTTAGTATGTTTTTACAGGTTCCGTTGCCAAAAGGATTTTTGATCTAAGGAGGAGAAAAATATATGTTATCCAATATTCTGATGGGTTTTAGTACCGCATTTAACCCAATGAACTTACTGCTCCTTATGGGGGGAACTGTTTTAGGAATTTTATTTGGAGCACTTCCGGGCGTATCATCTACAATGGGGGTGGCGGTGCTGATTCCTCTTACTTATGGAATGGATGCGGCGAGTGGATTGATCATGCTGGCCGGTATCTATTGTGGTTCAACATATGGAGGCAGTATTTCTGCTTGTCTGCTTAATACACCTGGTACACCGGCTTCAGCAGCTACAACTATGGACGGTTTTCCAATGACAAGAAAAGGACGTGGTGGTGAGGCGTTGCAGGAGGCGTGCATCGCATCTTTCTGGGGTGGAATTGCAGGAGCGATTGCATTATTCTTTCTGGCACCTCCAATCGCAAATTTCTCATTGAAATTTGGATCTCAGGAAAACGCAATGATGGCCGTATTCGGACTAACGATCATCGTATCTCTTTCAAGTGGTTCTCTTTTAAAGGGATTCCTTTCTGGATTATTAGGTCTTCTTGTTTCAATGGTTGGAATGGATGTTGCGACAGCATATCCAAGATATACCTTTAATATTACGGCCTTATATGGCGGCATTGCAATTATTCCGGCAATTGTTGGTTTATATTCTTTGACACAATTGTTGACTTCATCAGGAGAAAAAACAGGTGTGTTAACAGATGATAATATTAAAAAACTTCACGTACCGAAGATCACACCGAAAGATTTCGTGAGATATCCACTTACCTATATCAAGTCTTCCATCATTGGCGCGTTTGTAGGAATCGTACCAGGAGCTGGCGGAAATATCGCTGGTTATATGGCGTATAATGAGGCAAAGAGAACGTCAAAAACACCTGATGAATTCGGGAAAGGATGTCGCGAAGGTGTAGCTGCGACAGAGTCAGCAAATAATGCGGTTTGCGGTGGATCTTTGATCCCAATGCTCACGCTCGGCATTCCTGGAAACTCCGTAGCAGCAGTGCTGATGGGCGGACTTATGATTCAGGGTTTGAATCCGGGATTCAGTTTATTTACAAACTATGCGCATGTAACATATCCGTTCTTAGCAGGTTTCGTACTTGCCCAGTTTGCATTCACAATTGTAGGATTAATTGGTGCAAAACAGTTTGCGCAGGTGGTTAAAGTACCGAAAGGATTTCTATTAGCAGGTATTGGTGTTCTGTGTGTAGTAGGCTCTTATGCGGCAAGCAATAATATTACAGATGTTTATATTATGCTTATTTTTGGTATTGTCGGGTATTTCTTAAAGACAGCTGGATTTGATATTTCTGCAATCGTTCTTGGCTTAATGCTTGGTTCTCTTGCAGAGGCTGGATTTATGCAGGCATTTAACTTATGCCATAAAGCTATAGGTGCAACTTTAATGAGCTTCATAACAAGACCAATCAGCCTTGTTCTTCTGATTGTTTGTGTGGCAAGTTGCTTCTCGCCTTTAATGAGTGCACGAAAGAAGAAAAAGACTCAGTCATAAAAGGAAGGCTGTGTAAATGCCCCTTTTCACATGGATACTGTTGGTAGGGACATTGAGAAGCTCAATGTCCCTTTTTATTATGAGGTGTGCAAATGGAAGATATTATTATTCGAAATGGACTGATTGTTGATGTCGAGAATGAAAAGATCGCGAAAGGCGATATCTCAGTAAAAGACGGTAAAATTGTAAAAGTTTGTTCTTATATAGAAGAACATGCAACAAGTGAAATTGATGCAGACGGATGCTATGTAACGCCAGGATTAATTGACCATCATACTCATATTTATCCATTGGCAGCAATTGGAACAGCTGGTGAAGCAGTATGCTTTGGATCTGGTGTTACGACTGCAGTGGATGCAGGAAGCACGGGCTGTGACAATTATGAACAGTATCGTGGCTGGATCGGAATGGAAAAGTTATCAATTATGCCGTATATCAATGTTTGCAGTGTGGGTTTATCTACACTTCCAAAGCAGATGGAAGATGTTAAACCAGAGCACATGGATGTGGGAAAACTCAAAGAATTATTTGACAAGTACGGAGATGAACTGCTTGGCTTAAAACTTCGAACAAGCAAAAATATTGTAGGGGAGCTGGGACTTGAACCATTAAAAGCAGCAGTTAAAATTGGAGAAAAAATTAACAGACCGTTGATGGTACATATTACAAATCCACCGGCAGAGATGGAAAAGGTTTTAGAGATTCTTAGACCAGGTGATATCGTGACACACATGTATCAGAATGTTGGTTATACAATTTTAAAAAATGGTCATGTTGCTGACTGCGTATGGAAAGCGAGAGAACGAGGCATTATTTTTGAAGCAGCGGATGCAAGAGCGCACTTCTCATTTGAGGTTTCCGAAAAAGCAATCTCTGAAAAATTCTACCCGGATCTGTTAGGCACTGATGTTACCCGCCTAAGCATGCATTTACGTCCGACAGCATTTAATATGGCAATGCAGATATCAAAATACACGTATCTGGGAATGCCTTTTGAGAAAGTAATTAAGGCTGCGACTTGGAATAATGCGGAAAATATGGGAATTTCGGATCGTGTAGGTAGCCTTAAGGAAGGAAAACAGGCTGATATTGCAGTGTTCCGAGTACATGAAGGTAAAAATGTATTCGGCGACAGACCGTATACAGATGAGACAGCTTCATTTAGAGAAAGCAATAGGGTGTTCGAACCAGTACTTACTGTTAAAAAGGGAGAGATGGTTTATAGAAATGTGACCTTCTAGAGGTCTTTTATCGAAATAGCAAAAAAGAATCCCCTATCAATATATGATACATGACAGGGGATTGGGTGTAGCTGCTAATGCGGACGAACCTCCGCGATCCCATCAAACACATCCTTCGTGATCTCAATAAAATCATGGGCATACTCTGGAAGAAAACGTTCTTTGTGATAGGCAAGGACCAGCCGGTGGTTGATCAGTGACTTTTTCAGCGCGAGCGGAAACGCATTGGCATCCGGGTGGGCAGCTAAGAGCATCGGAAGACGCATCTGGGTGCAGAAGAATGCCCCGTAATTATGCGGATACAGGGACATGAACAGTTCTGTGGTCTGCGACTCCAGAAAGATATTCGGCTTTACCTTTGCGTCGAGGAAACACTGGTCCAGAGTTTTTCGAAGCTTCATGGAGGAGGCTGGGAGCAGGAACGGAATTTTTGAAAAATGTGCCAGTTCCACGCCGCTTAAGGATCCTTCTTTTAAGGTCTGCCAGGAATCGGGATAGTGGCGCTGCAAAAGCTCGTCGGAACAGACCAGATAAATATGGTCGGTCAGAAGAGTGGAAGATTCCAGTTTGGGATTATCCTGATACATGACACCGATAAAAATATCAAGTTCCCCATTGTAGAGACGTTCTTCCATTGTGTTGGAGGATTCATTGCAGAGCTCGATCTTGATATTCGGCCATTTCGCGTAGAATCTCGGCAGGATCTCCGGAAGACAGATCTGGCCGCGGTAAGACGGGATACCGAGTTTCAGATTGCCGATGCTCTTTTCGGAGATGTCGGCGAGACGGTTCTGGAATTCATGTTCCTCGGCAAGAATTTTTACGGCGACAGCGTAGAGCTGCTCCCCTGCATAGGTAAGGGCGAGCTTTGGCTTTCTGTGGAAGAGAGGGACACCGTAATACTGTTCCAGACGCTGGATATGCTGGCTTAGGTTCTGTTGGGAAATATAGAGTTTCTGGGCTGTGTTGGTGACGTGAAGCTCTTTGGCAAGTTCAACGAAATAGTACAAGCTGAGTAAATTCATAAAAAGATCCCTTCTATCTTTTGCAGGACGTAACGATTCAGTACCTTCATAGCTGCGAGCAAAAATCCATTTTAAAACGTTTTACGCTCCGCTTCGATCCGTGCTGGACGTGTGCCACTGGCCCATAGCACCTGCGCAGGCCTCCTGAACAGTTACTGTAAAACAACGTTTTGCGAAAATGACGGATTATCCACCGGTATTTTCATTATATATAACGTTTATCAGGATGTAAAGTGGATAACAAAAAAATATTGTGAAAAGCAAACAAATACATTGTTTGTAATTGTCGTAGTGCTGCGATACAATATGGTCAGAAAGAGATGAGAGAGCAAAAGAAGCGATCTCAACCACATAAAAATCCAAGGAAAAGGAGATTACAAAATGGCAGTAGGCAAGAGAATCTATTTAAAGAGACACATGCCGGACAAAGAGGTTATGATGCAGTTCAAGAACATTCCGGCGTCCAACACATGTGATGTAATGGGAAGAAACGCGGCGATGAATCCGAGAATCCGCCTTGTAAGCCAGCCGAAAGAGCAGATGGCAGTCGGACCGGCACTCACCGTTAAGGCAAGAGGCGGCGACAACCTTGCTCTTCACGCAGCATTAAACATTGCTCAGGAAGGCGACTTTATCGTAGTGTCCAACGAGGAAGATGATACACGTTCCCTTATGGGCGAGATCATGATGGCTTATCTTCGTTATGACAGAAAGATCGCAGGTATTGTTCTTGATGGACCGATCCGTGACATCGATGAGATCGGAAAATGGGATTTCCCGGTATACTGCACAGGCACAACACCGGGTGGTCCGTACAAAGAGGGACCAGGTGAGGTTAACGTACCGGTATCCTGCGGCGGAATCAGCGTAAACCCGGGAGACATCATCCTGGCTGATCCGGATGGCGTTATCGTTATCCCGAGAAAAGACGCTCCGCAGATCTTAGAGGACGCAAAGAAGTTCCAGGCAGCAGATGAGAGCAAGCTCGCAGCTGCAAAGAACGGCACAGCAAAGAGAGAATGGGTTGAGAAGACTCTCGCGGCAAAAGAGTTCGAGATCATCGACGACGTTTACGAGCCGTAATCCAGATCATATACTGACAGTTCGCTATGCGCGGAGTTGGTCGAAAAGCCGCTGTGGGTTTATTTGCAGAGACGTTTGACTAAATTAGGCATGGAAATAGAACTGCTGTCTTCCCGGACGGTCAAATGCCCGGGGAGAATTCAGCAGCAATTCATTTCATAATGAAGACCTCTATACTTTATGTTTGTTATACCCCAAACCTTATTTTGCGAAAAGCAGACCAGGGACAGGAAGCTCAACCTGTCCCTGGTCTGTTTCAGCATTTTCCCACCTTGCAAACCCCGGAAAACTATGTTATGATATCATGTGATTTCGTCTGCGTCCATGTTGGATGCGGGCATATGTGCGGTGAGTCTGGAACCAAAGATCGGAATGATGGTCGAAGAACGTGAAAGAGCAGCGGGAAGTTCTGATCCTGGACAGGCAAAAGAACATAGAAGGAGAAATGATATATGAAATGGAAGAAATTTACGCTTGAGACGACCACGGATGCGGTGGATTATCTCGGAAGCATGTTTGATGATATCGGAATCGAGGGAATGGAGATCGAGGACAACGTACCGCTTACCGAAAGCGAGACGAAGGGAATGTTCATCGATATTCTCCCGGAGCTTCCGCCGGATGACGGTACCGCGAGAGTCAGCTTCTATTTAGACGAGGACGAGGATACGGAAGAAAAGTTGAAGGCTGTCCGTGAGGGGCTTGAGGAGATCCGCCAGTTCGTGAATATCGGTACCGCGAAGATCACAGAGTCTGAGACGGACGATAAGGACTGGATCAACAACTGGAAACAGTACTTCAAACCGTTTACGGTTGATCATATCCTGATCAAGCCGACGTGGGAGGAGATCCCGGAAGAACATAAGGACAAGCTCCTGATCCAGATCGATCCGGGAACTGCGTTTGGAACCGGAAAACATGAGACGACACAGCTCTGTATCCGCCAGCTCGAAAAGTATGTAAAGCCGGGCGTAAGGGTTCTTGACCTCGGAACAGGAAGCGGAATTCTCGGAATCGCCGCGTTAAAGCTTGGTGCAGAGTATGTATTTGGAACGGATCTCGATGAGAACGCCATCACTGCAGTTCATGAAAATCTTGCAGCCAACGATATCCCGGAGGAGAAGTTCGGTGTGATCCAGGGAAATATTATCGACGATAAGGCGACACAGGATGCGGCGGGATATGAGTGCTACGATATTGTTGTTGCAAATATTCTTGCCGACATTATCATCATGATCCAGAAACAGGTTCCGTTCCACTTAAAGAAAGGCGGAATCTTCATCAGCTCCGGCATTATTGATATGAAGGAACAGGCTGTCCGCGAAGCGCTTGAGGCGAACGATGCCTTCGAGATCATCGAAGTGACAAGACAGGGCGAGTGGGTATCCTTCACAGCGAGGAAGAAATAGTGTACCATTTTTTTACGGAAACAGAATTTTTTACAGAGTCGGAGGCCGTGATCACCGGTCCCGATGTGAATCACATTAAGAACGTACTGCGGATGAAACCGGGGGAGAAGCTCCTGCTCAGCGACGGCAAGGGCACAAACTGTCTCTGTGAGATCACAGAGCTTTTCCCGGATAAAGTTCTTGCGAAGATCCTGCCGGAGGAAGTGGACGATACGGAGCTTCCGGTAAAAGTAACCTTGTATCAGGGACTTCCGAAAGCAGATAAAATGGAGTTCATCATCCAGAAATGTGTAGAACTGGGGGTCGCAAAGATCGTTCCGGTGGATACCGACCGCGCGGTGGTGAAGCTCGACGCGAAGAAGGAAGAGGCGAAGAGAAAACGCTGGTACGGGATCTCCGAGAGCGCGGCAAAACAGTCGAAGCGCATGATCGTTCCGGAAGTTGGAAATGTGATGAAGTTCAAGGCGGCCATTGAGGCGGCAGCGCTGGATGATCTGGCGATCATTCCCTACGAAGATTCTGAGAGTCTTCCGGGAGCGGGCGGAATGGCACTCACGAGAGAACTGATCGGAAGCTTAAAACCGGGGCAGAGTCTGTCCATCTTTATCGGACCGGAGGGCGGATTTTCCGACGGGGAAGTGGAACTTGCGATGCAGTCCGGGGTGAAGCCGGTGACGCTCGGAAAGAGAATCCTCAGGACGGAAACGGCCGGAATGTTTGTGATGGCGGCTGTGGGATTATTACTGGAATCATGAAGTAAAAATTTCAGTGCAGACCGAAGAAAAATTCAGGATGAGTTTTTAATTATAACTGTGAATAACTGAACGATTACAAAAAAGTTGAAAATAGCATTATGCTATAAAGGGTAAATTTTAAGAAGTAAAAAGACCGGTATATGAATATGGAGAATGTTTTGCCGGTCCAGACTGGGAGTAAATAAAACTCATGGAAAAGAGAGAAGTTTATTTTGATAACTCTGCGACGACCCGCGCCTTCGACGAGGTGCGCGACATCGTCGCGGAGACAATGACCGTGGACTACGGCAATACGTCCTCCAGACACATGAAAGGTGTAGAGGCGGAAAATTATATTAAGACTGCCCGTGAGGAGATCGCGAAGACTTTAAAAGTGAAGGATAAAGAGATCCTCTTTACCTCCGGCGGAACCGAGTCCAACAATCTGGCGCTGATCGGAACGGCGCTTGCAAATAAGCGCGCCGGAAACCACATCATCACCTCCTGCGTGGAACATGCATCGATCTACAATACGACAGCGTTCCTCGAGGAGCTTGGCTTCCGTGTGACCTATCTTCCGGTAGATCATAACGGACATGTATCCTTAGATGCGCTCCGGGAAGCGATCTGCGACGATACGATCCTTGTGTCCGTCATGTATGTAAACAACGAAATCGGAGCGGTGGAACCAATCGAGGAGATCGCGAAGATCATCAAGGAGAAAAAGCCGTCCGCCTACTTCCATGTGGACGCGATCCAGGCTTACGGAAAATATGTGATCCGCCCGAAAAAACAGGGCATCGACCTCTTATCAGCCAGCGGACATAAGATCCACGGCCCAAAGGGAACCGGCTTCCTCTATATTGATGAGAAGGTAAAGATCAAACCGATCATCTACGGAGGCGGACAGCAGAAAGGCATGCGCTCCGGCACCGAGAATGTTCCGGGATGCGCAGGTCTCGGTCTGGCGGCAAAGATGGTCTACACCGACCATGATGCAAAGATCGATAAGCTCTATGCGATCAAGGACCGCATGGTGAAAGGTCTTCAGGCGATGGACGGCGTTACAGTCCATGGTCTTACCGGCCGGGACAGCGCTCCGCAGATCGTTGCGGCAGGCTTTGAGGGCGTGAGGGCAGAGGTACTGCTCCATGCGCTGGAGGATAAGGGAATCTATGTTTCTTCCGGCTCCGCATGTTCCTCCAACCATCCGGGTGTGTCAGGAACCTTAAAGGGGATCGGTGTGAAGGATTCCCTGCTGGATTCCACGCTTCGCTTCTCCTTCGGTGCATTTAATACTGAGGAGGAAGTGGATTACTGTCTGGAAGTACTGAATGAACTTGTGCCGATGCTCAGAAGATATCGGAGAGCATAAAGATCATATACAACACTTGGCGGGAAAACGAAGAATTCCCGGTCAGTCACTAAGAAAATGTCCTGAAACGCGGCAAAGGTTAAAAAATGCCGGCTATGAAACATTCAGGATCCTATGGAGGATATTCCGTGAAATACAGATCATTTTTAATCAAATACGCAGAGATCGGCGTAAAGGGAAAAAACCGTTACCTCTTTGAGGATGCCCTTGTAAAACAGATCCATCACCGTTTAAAGAATCTGGAAGGTGATTTTTCCGTCACAAAGGAAGCGGGAAGAATCTATGCGGAGGCAGCAGAAGACTTCGATTACGATGAGGTGATCGACGCTCTTCAGCATGTATTCGGTATCGTCGGGATCTGCCCGATGGTTCAGATCGAAGACAACGGTTATGAGGACCTGAAGGCACAGGTCGTAAAATATATTGATGATGCCTATGAGAATAAGAACTTTACCTTTAAGGTCGTTGCGAGACGCGCCAACAAGCAGTATCCGGTTGTTTCCGATCAGATCAACCGTGACCTCGGCGAGGTGATCTTAAACGCATTCCCGGAGACAAAGGTCAATGTCCACACACCGGATGTGCTGCTCCGTGTGGAGGTGCGCCATAAGATCAACATCTTCTCCGAGACGATCCCGGGACCGGGCGGAATGCCGATCGGAACAGCGGGACGCGCCATGTTATTATTATCCGGCGGAATCGACAGCCCGGTTGCCGGATGGATGATCGCAAAGCGCGGCGTGACCATCGATGCGACCTATTTCCATGCGCCGCCGTATACGAGCGAGCGCGCAAAACAGAAGGTCGTTGATCTCGCGAAGCTTGTTGCGAAATACACGGGACCGATTCGTTTAAATATCATCAACTTTACCGATATCCAGCTCTACATCTACGATCAGTGCCCGCATGACGAGCTTACGATCATCATGCGCCGCTATATGATGAAGATCGCAGAGACGATCGCGAAGGAGAATGACTGTCTGGCACTTGTTACCGGCGAGAGCATCGGTCAGGTCGCATCCCAGACGATGCAGTCCTTAGCTGTCACAAATGAAGTCTGCGAGCTTCCGGTCATGAGACCGCTCATCGCCTTCGATAAGCAGGATATCGTTGATATTTCCTTAAAGATCGGCACCTACGAGACATCTGTTCTTCCGTACGAGGACTGCTGCACGATCTTCGTCGCAAAGCATCCGGTTACAAAGCCGAGCTTAAAGAAGATCAAAAATTCCGAGAAAAAGCTGGATGAGAAGATCGACGAGCTGATGAAGACAGCACTGGAGACGAGAGAGGTGATCCGCTGCATCTAAAATGCGGTTTGGGATTTCCAGTTGGACTGAAATGTGCCGCAGCATGGAAAATGATGTTATGCGGTGCGGAAAAAACTGGCGGAAAAGGAAACTATGAGAAGCACGCTTTGCGAGCTTCTCAAGTTATCGCGGCATCTACACTCCGTTTCGGTCGTTGCTAAACAAGCGCCACCGGCGCTTAGCAACGCCAAGGTCTCATGCAAGCATGGACTTTGGCTCGTTGCACGCGTAAAAAACTGCCGGAATTTAGTTTCCGGCAGTTTTTAAAAACACTTTCTTATGCCTCGATGATATACGGTGCAAGTACAGTAAGGATCTCTTCTGTATTTCCGCCATCGTGGATATTTAAATCGATCGGCTTGGAAAGGTCCAGACTGAAGATACCCATGATGGATTTTGCGTCGATGACGTATCTGCCGGAAACAAGGTCGAAATCGGTATCAAACTTGGTAAGGTCATTTACAAAAGATTTCACTTTATCGATGGAGTTTAAAGAAATTTTAACGGTTTTCATGTCAGTGTTCCTCCCAATATTCGAATATTTTTTGATTCTGGTAATAAAAAAACCTATCTTCATACTAAATGGACATGCATGAAAAGTCAAGAGGTATCTTGAATAAAAAACAAGCTTTGCACATGATATGATTCTGAAATTTTGAGGACGGAAACATGGCATGGCAGAGAAATCACCCCAGTAATTACAAGGAGATTGAATATGAGAAAAGCAGCGCTGCATAATCTTGGCTGCAAAGTAAATGCATACGAAACGGAGGCCATGGAACAGCTTCTGGAGGCTGCAGGCTATGAGATCGTGAGCTTTGAGGAGAAAGCGGATGTCTATGTCATCAACACCTGTTCCGTGACAAATGTTGCAGATAAAAAATCCCGCCAGATGCTGCACCGCGCGAAGGCGAAGAATCCGGACGCGGTGGTAGTTGCGGCAGGATGCTATGTCCAGGCGGCGGCGGACAAACTGAGAGAGGATGCCGCTGTTGATCTGATCATCGGAAACAACCGCAAGGCGGACCTTGTCCCGCTTCTGGAGGCATGGTTTGCCGGAAAAGAGATCTGGGAGTCCATCACGGACCTTGCGGGATCCAACGAGTACGAGAAACTTCACATCAACAAACAGGCGGAGCACACCCGCGCCTTCATCAAGGTTCAGGACGGCTGCAACCAGTTCTGCAGCTACTGCATCATTCCGTATACGAGAGGCCGCGTCAGAAGCCGCCGGCCGGAGGATGTGGAGGAGGAAGTAAAGATCCTGGCAGAGGAAGGTTACAAGGAGATCGTTCTCACCGGAATCCACCTGACCTCCTACGGCATCGATTTCAAGGATGAGGGAATCGACTTTCTGACACTGATTAAGAGACTTCATGAGATCGACGGAATCGAGCGGATCCGTTTTGGTTCCTTAGAGCCCCGTGTCATCACAGAAGAGTTCGCGTCGGAGCTTTCCAGGCTTCCGAAGATCTGTCCGCATTTCCACCTGTCCCTGCAGAGCGGATGCGACGATACCCTGAAGCGCATGAACCGCCATTACACCTGCGAGGAATATGCGGACCGCTGTGAGATCTTAAGAAAACACTTCAGGAATCCGGCGATCACGACGGATGTTATCGTCGGATTTCCGGCAGAGACGGATGCGGACTTTGAGACAACAAGGAGATTCCTCGAAAAAGTTTACTTCTACGAGATGCATGTGTTCCCGTATTCCAGACGTGCCGGAACCCGCGCGGACCGGATGCCTGACCAGGTGCCGGAGCCGGTGAAGAAAGAGCGCAGCGCCGTTCTCTTAAAACTCGAGAAGAAGATGTCCGGGAAGTACAGAAGTTCCTTCACGGGAACAGAACAGGAGATCCTTCTGGAGGAACCGGTGACCATCAATGACGAGATCTACATGACCGGGTATACAAAGGAATATGTAAAGGCAGCGATCCGTCTCGACGGACGTGATCCGAAAGCGCTGAAAAATACGTTCGTTTCGGGCATTCTTGGAGATTTTCTGACAGAGGAGATTCTGCTTCTGAACGAAAAATAAGTATTTTTGGCACCCAAAATGCCGTGAAACAGTGTTGAAAGTCCCGATTTTTCTGGCTGAAAATGAAAAACAGCGTTAAATTGGGCGAGTAAGTTTTATATTGCACAAAATATGAAAGTAGAGTAGAATAAGGATAGCAACAAAAGGGATGGCTTTGCGCGAAAAGCGCGGGACAGCCGTCGAAGGACGTGAGGATATTTATGGGCGATATCAGTAATACACAATATTTTAAAGCGGTACAGGAAGATAAAAAACTGGAGGTCGGTGAGGTCCTCCGTGAGGTTTACGAGGCGCTCACGGAAAAGGGATACAACCCGATCAACCAGATCGTCGGCTATATCATGTCTGGTGATCCGACCTATATTACAAGCTACAAGAGCGCAAGAAGCCTGATCATGAAGGTGGAACGTGATGAGATCCTGGAAGAACTGATGGAGAATTATATCGATACGAGACTCCGCTAGTTTCTGGGAAAGATAAGAAAGAATATGCAGACAGCCGGGAATCACCGGCTGGTTTTGCTATGAGGAAAAACAGATAGGATAATATACGTTATGAGAATACTCGGACTGGATTTCGGTTCAAAGACCGTAGGAGTCGCAGTCAGCGACGGACTTCTTCTGACGGCACAGGGTGTCGAGACCATCGAGCGCAAGGACGAGAATAAACTGCGCAAGACATGTGCCCGGATCGAGGAGCTGATCGCGGAGTACGAGATCACGGAGATCGTGCTGGGACTTCCGAAAAATATGAACAATACAGAAGGAGAGCGCGTCGAAAAGACGAAAGCTTTCGGAGAAATGCTGGAGCGCCGTACCGGACTTCCGGTGCATTACTGGGATGAACGTCTCACGACCGTTGCTGCGGAACAGATCCTGATAGAGAGCGGAGTGCGCCGCGAGAACAGAAAAGCGGTGATCGATAAAGTCGCTGCGGGGCTGATCTTACAGGGTTATCTGGACTGCCTGAAAACGAAGGAAAAAGAATAATACGAAACGATACCTGAGAACTTTTCGTTACTGTACATGTAACCGCTGCCGTGCATCCGGAAGAAGCTGCCGGTGGAAGGTTCTGTAAGTGAAGGTCTTGAAAAGTTACACATTTTTCAGAGACAGGAGAATATGTATGGAAGAGAGAAAAATCACATTGGTCGACGATGACCAGACACTGGAATTCTATGTTGTGGAGGAGACAAAATTAAACGGGGCAAACTATCTTCTTGTCACAGACGCGGAAGATGACGACGAGGAAGGCGACTGCTATATCTTAAAGGATATGTCCGGCGCAGACGAGTCTGATGCCCTCTATGAGTTCGTGGAAGATGAGGACGAGCTGGAAGGTCTCATGAAGATCTTCGCGGAGCTTCTTGACGACGTGGATCTCGAGAAACAGTAGAGCACGTACAAAAAGCAGAAAACAAACATTTAATACACAGATACAGACAAATAATCGTATTGACAGTCAGGAAACTTGCCCGTCTGGATGACGGGAAAAAGGCGGGCCTGGTGCTTGGAAAAGAAGCTGATCGAATGCAGGACCGGTTGCTGTCTGCGCAGAACGCTGGCAGCAGGAAGGTTTTCGGAGGACAGATGTTGGGGGACAATGAAAATGAACGACGAAACGGTAAAAGGACTGCTGCGCAAGGCAGGACTCAAAGTAACAAATCAGCGTATGATGGTACTTGATATTATTGCGTCCCATCCAGCGGAACATCTGACTGCGGAAGAAATTTATGATTTAGCGAAAGTAAACAGCCCGGAGATCGGACTGGCTACGATATACAGGACCGTACAGGTCCTTTTAGACCTGCATGTAATCGACAAAGTCACATTTGATGACGGTTTTACCCGGTATGAGCTGAACGGTGAAGAAAGCGCGTCGGGACACCGCCACCACCATGCCATCTGTACCGGCTGCGGAAAGGTGTATTCCCTGGAATCAGACCTTTTGGACAGTCTGGAAGAGGAGGTTATGGAGAAACTGGGCTTTCTCGTGACAAACCACGAGGTAAAGCTCTATGGACTTTGCAGTGAATGCAGGACGAAGAATGAAAATAAGAAAGAGGTTATGAATCGTGAAGAACGTGAAGAATGATACAGCAGACTGCAAAGTCAAAATTATCCCTCTCGGGGGACTGGAACAGATCGGAATGAACATGACAGCCATCGAGTACGGCGACAGCATCATCATTATGGACTGCGGACTTGCATTCCCCAGTGATGACATGCTTGGAATCGATCTTGTCATTCCGGATGTGACCTATCTAAAAGATAATTATGAGAAAGTAAAAGGATTCGTTATTACCCACGGTCATGAGGACCATATCGGAGCGCTTCCGTACGTGTTAAAAATGGTGAACGCGCCGGTCTATGCGACAAAGCTGACCATGGGCTTAATTGACCATAAACTCGAAGAGAACAACATGCTGCGCAGCGTAAAGCGCAAGGTCGTAAAGCACGGACAGTCCATCAATCTCGGCTGTTTCCGCGTAGAATTTATCAAGATGAACCACTCCATTGAGGACGCGGCTGCCCTTGCGGTATTCACACCTGCGGGAATCATCTTAAATACCGGTGATTTCAAGATCGACTACACTCCGGTATTCGGCGATGTGACAGACCTCCAGAGATTGGCAGAGCTCGGAAAGAAAGGTGTTCTTGCCCTTCTCTGCGACTCCACAAACGCGATTCGTCCTGGATTTACCATGTCCGAGAGAACCGTCGGAAAGACCTTTGATGCGATCTTTGCGGAGCATCAGCAGAACCGTATCATTGTTGCGACATTCGCTTCCAACGTGGACCGTGTCCAGCAGGTCATCAACTCCGCATGCAAGTACGGCAGAAAAGTCGTTGTGGAAGGCCGCAGCATGGTCAACGTCATCGGAACTGCCCAGGAGCTCGGATATATCAATATCCCGGATGGAACGCTCGTGGATATTGAACAGTTAAAGAATTATAAGGAGGAGGATACCGTCCTCATTACAACAGGAAGCCAGGGTGAGTCCATGGCAGCCCTTTCCAGAATGGCATCCTCCATGCACCGAAAGGTCTCCATTACTCCGCGCGATGTGGTCGTTTTAAGCTCCACACCGATTCCGGGAAATGAGAAGGCTGTTTCCAGAGTGATCAACGAGCTCTCTATGAAGGGCGCGAAGGTCATCTCTCAGGATACCCATGTATCCGGACACGCCTGCCAGGAGGAGATCAAGCTGATCTACGCGTTAGTACGCCCGAAATTTGCGATCCCGATCCACGGCGAATACCGCCACAGAATGGCACAGAAGGAGCTTGCGATCTCTCTTGGAATCCCGAAGGAGAATGTTGTGATGCTCCACACAGGAGACGTGCTTGAGATCGGTGAGAGCGGAGCGGACGTCATCGATCATGTACAGTCCGGCGGTGTTCTCGTTGACGGACTCGGCGTCGGAGATGTCGGAAACATTGTACTCCGCGATCGTCAGAATCTTGCCCAGAACGGCATCATCATCGTTGTCCTGACGCTGGAGAAGCATTCCAATATGCTGCTCTCCGGACCGGATATCGTATCCCGAGGATTTGTCTATGTGCGTGAATCCGAGGATCTGATGGAAGAGGCTCAGGCAATCGTGGATCAGGCTGTGGCAGACTGCTTAGAGCGTCACGTGTCTGATTGGGGCAAGATCAAGAACATCATCCGTGACAGCTTAAGCGACTTCTTATGGAAACGAATCAAGAGAAACCCGATGATCCTTCCGATCATCATGGAAGTTTAAATGAACCCAGTTAGCCGTGCACCGAGCTGGGCTGAAAATTGTGTTGCAAGCTTGCTTGCATAAGCAATTTTTGGCACAGCTCAGTATAGGGGGGAACGCCCCCGACTTCTTGTTTTCATGCACATGAAAACAAGAAGATACACGGCGGAGCTACCTGCAAGGGAAATGATATGAGCAAGATAACGAGAGAAATCAACAAAATCAGCCTGTTTGTCATCAGCACATCCGGAAGGATCATCCTGTACGGTCTCGCTGCGGTACTCATTGTTACGGGGGCGAGAAGCGCCTACTCCTTCGGACATGGGATCTTCTACGCGCCGGCAATGGAAGCAGAGCCTGGAACAGAAAAGAGTATCAAACTGGACGGGGATGAGTCGGTGGAAGAGGTCGGAAAGATCTTAAAGAAAGCCGGTCTGATCCGCGATGCCCGCACATTTACGATCCAGGCAAAATGCTATGGATATGAAGTGAACGCGGGAACCTACGAGTTAAACACCTCGAAGGATTCCAAGGAGCTGATCAATATTTTAAAGGAAAATCCGGACGATACCGCGAAGGAAGACACAAAATCATGATCACGGAGAACAGACTTACGACTTATATAAATTCCCTGGCCCAGGGAGACGGACCGCTTATTGAGACGATCGCTGAGAATGCTGTGAAGAACAGGGTTCCGATCATCCGCAGGGAGACAGCATCGCTCTTAAAGACGATGGTGACGCTGGTGGCTCCGAACCGGATCCTTGAAGTTGGAACTGCGGTCGGATACTCGGCACTTTTGATGGCATCGGTGATGCCAAAAGAGTGCCGGATCACGACCATTGAAAAATATGAAAAGAGGATCCCGGAGGCGAAGGAAAACTTCCGCCTTGCTGGGATGGAAGAAAAAATCACGCTGCTGGAGGGCGATGCCGGGGAAATCCTTGCGGGTCTTTCCGGCTCCTTTGATTTTATCTTCATGGACGCGGCAAAGGGCCAGTACATCAACTGGCTGCCGGATATCCTGCGCCTTCTGCGGGATGGCGGACTTTTAATGTCTGACAATGTCCTCCAGGACGGAACGATCATGGAATCGCGTTACGCGGTGGAGCGCCGTGACCGGACGATCCACGAGCGGATGCGGGAGTATTTATATACGTTAAAACATATGGATGAATTCGAGACTTCGATCCTGCCGGTGGGCGACGGGGTCGCGCTCAGTGTGAAAAAAGGAAGCGGTCCGGCAAAATAGAGGCGGACTTGTTTCACGCGGTCAGCGCAGCGGGTCTGCAGACCGGTTGAACATTTGGAAAGGATGAATTATGAGAAAAACAGAACTTCTGATTCCGGCAGGAAGCCTTGATGTCTTAAAGACAGCCGTTATCTACGGCGCTGATGCTGTATATCTCGGCGGTGAGGCATTCGGCCTCCGCGCCAAGGCGAAAAACTTTACGAACGAAGAGATCATGGAGGGCATCAAATTTGCCCATGACCACGGCGTAAAGGTGTATATCACAGCGAATATCCTCGCGCACAACGACGACCTTGCGGGTGTTGAGGAGTATTTTGAGGAGTTAAAGACGATCCGTCCGGACGCTCTCATTATCTCAGACCCGGGTGTTTTCACCATCGCAAAGCGGGTACTCCCGGATATGGAGATCCATATCAGCACCCAGGCGAACAATACAAACTATGGAACATATCTCTTCTGGCATGAGCTCGGCGCAAAGCGTGTGGTTTCCGCCAGAGAGTTATCTTTAAAGGAGATCAAGGAGATCCGGGAGCATATCCCGGAGGACATGGAGATCGAGAGCTTCATCCACGGCGCGATGTGCATTTCCTACTCCGGAAGATGCCTGCTCAGCAACTTCTTTACGGGCCGCGACGCGAACCAGGGTGCCTGTACCCATCCGTGCCGCTGGAAATACTCCGTTGTGGAGGAGACGAGACCGGGCGAGTATATGCCGGTATACGAGAATGAGCGAGGAACCTATATTTTCAACTCCAAGGATCTCTGCATGATCGAGCATGTGCCGGAGATGATCGACGCCGGAATCGACAGTTTTAAGATCGAAGGCCGCATGAAGACGGCACTCTATGTGGCAACAGTTGCCAGGACCTACCGCAAAGCCATCGATGACTATCTGGAGAATCCGGAGAAATATAAAGCGAACATGGAGTGGTACAAGGAAGAGATCGGAAAGTGCACTTACCGTGAGTTTACCACAGGTTTTTACTTTGGAAAACCGACGTCCGAGACCCAGATCTACGACAGCAACACGTATGTAAAGAACTATATCTATCTCGGAACTGCGGAAGAGCGCGATGCGAGAGGATTCGCGAAGATCGAGCAGAAGAATAAGTTCTCCGTCGGTGAGACCATCGAGATCATGAAACCGGACGGAAGAAATATTTCCGCCCTTGTCCGCGGCATCTACACCGAGGAGGGCGAGAGCCAGGAGAGTGCACCGCATCCGAAACAGGTCCTCTATATCGACCTGGACGGGGAAGTGGAGCAGTACGATATTCTGCGTAAGAAAGAGGCAGAGTAAGAGATTACCGGGTGGCGATTCCCTGAGTAGAAATGTTCACAGCACGCAGAGCTGGCTGGGATCCTGCGGGGCTGGAGGGAAACATTTTCAGAGTTGACAGAATTGCAGATAATAATGTGAAAGACTGGAAAGGAGGCATAATTGTGGCGGTAGTTTTTGGCATCCTTGGAATATTATGCCTCATGTATTACGGCGTGATCGTGATCTACTCCGGCGCGGGAACTTCGTTCTCGGCGATCTGGATCATACTGGCGCTGGGATTTTTTGCCGCGGCCGCGGTGATGAAGTTTTACCCGAGATTCCGCGACAAGATTCCGGTGCAGCTGGAAGTGGCGGTGATCACGTTTTTTTCAGCCATCGCCTTTATTTTTGTCGTGGTGGAACTCATGATGGGTTTCAGCGCTATCTCCTTCCAGAAGGAGAGTGTGAACTACGTGATCGTCCTCGGCGCCCAGGTGCGCGGAAACAAGATCAGCCGCACCCTGGAGCGGCGCCTGGATAAGGCGGTGGAGTACGCGGCCTATCATCCGAACACGGTGTTCGTTCTTTCCGGCGGACAGGGCGATGATGAGGATGTGACAGAGGCATCCGCTATGTACCGATATATGAAGAGCCGTGGGGTGCCGGATTACCAGCTCCTCTTAGAGGAATCGTCCCGCAGCACTTACGAAAATATGGTATACAGTAAGATTCTGATTACGGAAAGAGAACGTCTCCGCCGGGCAACGCTGCGCGCGGCCATGGCGGAATACGGTTACCTTCTTCCGCCGGATGAGGAAATCACGATCCGCGTGGGCATCCTCACCAGCAATTTCCACGAACTCCGGGCAAAAGGAATCGCAAGACACGTCGGAATCCCGAATGTCAGCGGAATTTCCGCGAAGTCGGATCCGGTGCTTTTTGCACATTTTTGTGTCAGAGAGTGTTTTGCGATATTAAAAGATAAATTTGTGGGAAATATGTAAATAAGGGCATCAAGGTCAGGAATCCGACGCAAGCTTGCCTGCAGGAGAGGGCATGACCTTGAGACCCGCCAAAAACATGAGTAAGCAGCCATTTTTTCGCAGAAAAAATGAGCGGATTACGAATGTTTTTGAGGGTGCTATGTGCCGGTGGCACATGATCAGCACCGACCGGAGCGGAGCGCAGACGTGGAAGCACGAAGTGCGGAGCGATCCGGTTACAACTATAGCCTAAAGCACAACAGAAAGGACATTCAGATATGGAGAGCCAGATTGAATCAGTCAAAGCCCTTGACGCGTACCGGCTTCGGCAGGTAAAACATATCCCGGAACTGAATTCCGACGGTATGATCTTAGAGCATAAAAAAACAGGCGCAAATATATTCCTCATGAGCAACGAGGACAATAATAAAGTATTCTGTATCGGTTTCCGGACGCCGCCGTCAGACAGCACCGGCGTTCCGCATATCATCGAGCATACCGTGCTCTGCGGATCTGATAAATTCCCGGTGAAGGATCCATTTGTGGAGCTCGTCAAGGGATCCTTAAACACCTTCTTAAACGCCATGACTTACCCGGATAAGACCGTTTATCCGATCGCAAGCTGCAACGACACTGATTTCCAGAACCTCATGGACGTTTACATGGACGCGGTCTTCCACCCGAATATCGGAAAAGAGAAGAAAATCTTCATGCAGGAAGGCTGGCACTACGAGCTGGAAGAGCCAGAAGGCGAGCTCACCTACAACGGCGTTGTATACAACGAGATGAAGGGCGTGTTCTCCTCCCCGGAGAGTGTCCTGGACAGCTATATCCATACGGCAATGTTCCCGGATACCTGCTACGGCGTGGAGTCCGGCGGAGATCCGGAAGACATTGTAAAGCTGAACTACGAGGATTACCTCGCGTTCTATCATAAATATTATCATCCGTCCAACAGCTATATCTACCTCTACGGCGATATGGACATGACGGAGAAATTAAGATGGCTGGATGAGGAGTACCTCGGAAAGTACGACAGAAAAGAGATCGATTCTGAGATCCAGATCCAGAAGAAATTCAAGGAACCCATCGAGAGGGAGATCTTCTACTCCGTATCCGAGTCCGAGAGCCTTGACCACGCGACCTACCTTTCCATCAATACCCAGGCGGGAAATGAACTCTCCCCGAAGGAGTACGTGGCATTCCAGATCCTGGAGTATGTGCTCTTAGATGCCCCGGGCGCGCCGCTTAAGAAAGCGCTTCTGGATGCCGGGATTGGCGATGACATCATGGGCGGCTACGAGTATGGGATCTTACAGCCGTATTTCTCCGTGATCGCGAAGAACGCGGAGAGAGAGCAGAAGGACGAGTTCGTAAAGATCGTAAAGGCGGAGTTAAAGAAGCTCGCGGACGGCGGCATCGACAAAAAGTGCCTGAAAGCCGGAATCAACAACTATGAATTCCAGTACCGCGAGGCGGATTATGGCTCCACGCCGAAGGGACTCATGTACGGTCTCCAGTGCCTGGACAGCTGGCTCTACGGCGGCGATCCGATGATGCACTTAGAGTATGAGGACACCTTCGCGGCGTTGAAGAAAGGCGCGGACAGCGGATATTTTGAGGGACTGATCAGGACATACCTTCTTGACAACCCGTACGAGGCTGTTGTGATCGCGAGCCCGAAGAAGAACCTCGCCGCACGGATCGAGGAGCAGACGGCGAAAAAGTTAAAAGAATATAAGGACAGTCTCTCTAAAGAGGAGATCGAGACTCTGGTACGCCAGACGAAGGAATTAAAGGAATACCAGGATACCCCGTCACCGAAGGAGGATCTCGAGAAGATCCCGATGCTCACGAGAGAGGAGATCGGAAGGGAACCGGCGAAGCTGATCTTCGAGGAGACGAAGCTGGACGGCATCACAGTGGTCCGCCACAACATGTTCACGTCAGGGATCGGTTATCTGAAGGTCCTCTTCAACACGGACCGGATTCCGATGGAGGACCTGCCGTATCTCGGACTCTTAAAATCTGTCCTTGGATATGTGGATACGAAAAATTACAGCTACAGCGATTTAAGCAGCGAGATCTTTTTAAACAGCGGTGGAATTTCCTTCTCCGTGACATCTTACCCGGATCTCACAAAGGCAGGAAGCTTCACAGGTGTCTTTGTCTGCAGCGCGAGAGTGCTCTACGAGAAGCTTGACTTCGGCTTCGAGATCCTGGAGGAGATCCTTAACCGCTCTGTTCTCGATGATGAGAAGCGGTTAAACGAGATCCTAAGCGAGGGAAAATCAAAGTCCCAGATGAAACTCATGGGATCTGGCCACACGGCGGCAGTCGCGAGAGCCACATCCTACTTCTCTGACACCTCCTACTATAACGATATGACAGGCGGGATTGGATACTTTAAGTTCCTGGAGGACTGTGCGAAGAACTTTGACGAGAAGAAGAGCGAGATCATCGCAGGTCTGAAGCGTGTGATGGAAGCTCTTTTTACAAGGGAGAACATGACCGTCAGCTACACGGCGGACGACGAGGGATTCTCTTACCTCGGGAATGCTATGAAGAAGCTCTCTGAGAAGCTTCCGGCGGGCAGCGGAAAAATCTATCCGTTTACGGCACCGAAGGAGAATTTAAACGAGGGATTTACTTCCTCCTCAAAGGTCAACTATGTGGCACACTGTGGAACCTTCGCGGGAAGCGGATATTCCTACACAGGCGCGCTTCGGATCCTGAAGGTGATGCTGAGCTACGATTACCTCTGGATCAACATCCGCGTGAAGGGCGGCGCTTACGGCTGTATGAGCGGCATTGGACGTTCCGGCGAGGGATATTTTGTCTCTTATCGCGATCCGGAAGTGAAGAAGAGCGATGATATCTATCTCGGCATTCCGGCTTATCTTGAGAACTTCGAGGCGGATGAGCGCACCATGACAAAATATGTCATCGGAACCATCAGCGATATCGACACACCGCTGACTCCGTCCTTACAGGGAAGCCGCGGACTCTCCGCATGGTATTCCGGAGTGACGGACGAGATGCTGAAGAAGGAGCGCGAGGAGATCTTAAACGCGACTGTGGAAGACATCCGCGCCCTTGCACCGATCACGAAGGCGATCCTTGAGACTGGCGCGGTATGCGTGGTCGGAAATGAGGATAAGATCAAGGCAGACAGCGAGATATTTAAGGAGATCAAGCCGCTGTTTGCATAATACCAAGGGAAAAAAGGCCGGAACTTCGACGCAGGCTTGCCTGCAGGAGAAGTTTTGACCTTTTGGCCCGCCAAAAGCATGAGTAAGTAGCCATTTTTCGAAGAAAAATGAGCGGATTACGAATGCTTTTGAAGGTTGCGGGAGCACGCAGTGCGGAGCAACCTGGTATGAGAGAGAATACCAAGGGAAAAAAGGCCGGAACTTCGACGCAGGCTTGCCTGCAGGAGAAGTTTTGACCTTTTGGCCCGCCAAAAGCATGAGTAAGTAGCCATTTTTCGAAGAAAAATGAGCGGATTACGAATGCTTTTGAAGGTTGCGGGAGCACGCAGTGCGGAGCAACCTGGTATGAGAGAGAATACCAAGGGAAAAAAGGCCGGAACTTCGACGCAGGCTTGCCTGCAGGAGAAGTTTTGACCTTTTGGCCCGCCAAAAGCATGAGTAAGTAGCCATTTTTCGAAGAAAAATGAGCGGATTACGAATGCTTTTGAAGGTGCTATGTGCCGGTGGCACATGTCCAGCACCGACCGGAGCGAAGCGTAGATGCGGGAGCAATTCGGTATGGGAGAGATACATATAAAAGAATTAAGGAGATTTCATGAAAAAGGGATATAAATCTGGTTTTGTGACATTGATCGGACGCCCGAACGTTGGTAAGTCCACGCTGATGAACCACCTGATCGGACAGAAGATCGCGATCACATCGGAAAAACCGCAGACCACGAGAAACAGGATCCAGACCGTGTATACAGATGAGCACGGTCAGATCATCTTCCTGGACACACCTGGTATCCACAAGGCAAAAAACAAGCTTGGTGAGTACATGGTGAATGTAGCGGAGCACACGCTGCGCGAAGTGGATGTGATCTTATGGCTCGTGGAGCCGGGAACCTACATCGGTTCCGGCGAGCAGCATATCTTAAAGGTGCTGCAGACGGTAAAGACGCCGGTGATCCTCGTCATCAACAAAATCGATACGGTGAAGAAAGAGGACATCTTAAAGACTATCGAGACCTATAAGGACGCGTATCACTTTAAAGAGGTGATCCCGGTATCCGCGATGAAGAAGACAAACACGGATACCCTGATTCACACGATCTTCCAGTATCTGCCGGAAGGACCGCAGTATTACGATGAGGACACTGTCACAGACCAGCCGATGCGCCAGATCGCCGCGGAGCTGATCCGCGAGAAGGCACTCCGCATGATGTCTGACGAGATCCCCCACGGAATCGCAGTTACCATCGAGCGCATGACAGAGCGCGATAACGGCATGTTTGATATCGACGCGACGATCATCTGCGAACGTGAGTCCCATAAGGGAATCGTCATCGGAAAAGGCGGCCAGATGTTAAAACGCATCGGTACCTCCGCCAGGATCGAGATCGAAAACCTTATGGACACGAAGGTCAACTTAAAGCTCTGGGTCAAGGTCCGCAAGGAATGGAGAGATTCCGAGCTCTACATGAAGAACTACGGTTATAATTCGAAAGACATTTAAGATATGAGAGAACAGGTGATTCTGACCGGGATGGTCATCAAATCCGCCCCGGCGGGCGAATACGACAGAAGACTTGTGATCCTGACCTGTGAACGGGGAAAGATCACGGCTTTCGCCAGAGGCGCAAGAAGACCGGGAAGCACGCTGATGGCGGCATCCGCGCCTTTTGTATTCGGCACATTTGCTCTCTATGAGGGCCGGGATGCCTACTCTCTCGTCTCTGTGGATGTACAGAACTACTTCCGGGAGATCACGGAGGATATGGAGGCGGCGTGTTACGGCTCCTATTTTCTGGAGTTTGCGGACTACTACGGGAGAGAAAATCTGGAGGCAGTGGAGACCTTAAAGCTTCTCTATCAGTCCCTCAGGGCGCTCTTGAAAAGCGCGATCCCCAATCGCCTTGTGCGGGCAGTCTTCGAACTGAAACTCATGGAGATCAACGGTGAGTATATGGAAAAGCCTCTGGGAAGACTGGAAGATTCCACGATCTATACATGGGAGTACGTCCTTGCGTCGCCGGTGGAAAAGCTCTATACCTTTACGGTCACAGAGAAAGTTCTGGAAGAATTTACGAAGTGCGTAGCGGAAAATAAGCGGCGATTCGTAGATAAAACCTTCCATTCACTTGACATTTTGGATGTTCTTGTATATAAATAGGGTAATCCTTAAAAATAGCGGACATCTGTGCGGCTTATTCGTACAGTCGGAGATACCGGAATATCCGTGCGTAACGATGAAGGTACTGGAGCGTTACGGATTTTTAGGGATAAGGAGGAATTCATGAAAAAAGGACAGACGGCAGCAGCCATTCTCCTTCTTTCGCTTGCCTTAAATGGCTGCGGCGGAGGAAACGGAACGACCGCATTTGCCCCGACGGAGTCCAGCCTTTATGTCACAAAGGAAGGCACCGTCACAAGCGCGGATGTGGAGTCCTACGAGAATGATTACTACAGTGCTGATGAATTAAAAGCTTACGCAGAAGAAATGCTGGGCGTGTTTGAGAGTGGAAATCAGTCCGGAAGCAGCGAAAAAAAGGCTGAGATCGCGGAATGCACCGTGAAAGACGGAACCGCAAAGCTTCTCATCACATTTCCGGATGCGGAGGAATATCTTCGCTTCGCGGAGGAATATCCGGATACTGAGAGTGGGATCCGGATTGAGAGCCTGGATGTCGTTTCCGTTCCGGATGGGGTGGAAAAGGGCTATATCGTCGGATCCACGTTCTACAAGGCGGGAGACGAGAATACCGAGGTCTCCGCTGTGGATATAACAAAACAGAAAAAGCTCTATGTGGTATGTGTGAAGGGCAGCGCAAAGATCCAGACAGACGGACAGGTCCGGTATGTGTCTGAGGGTGTGACCCTTAACGGAAGTATGGCCGAGACACCGGAAGGTGAGACGTCCTATATTATATTTAAATAGTGAAAAACTGTTCAGCTGGTCTGCGCGTTTTCCTGCGCCGGCCGTAAGAAAACACTGTTTGAAGGGCTGGACAGTTACAATAGAAGAATTACTCTGCCGCGCAGACCAGCACGGACAGAAAGAGATCAAGAGGAGAGTCACAATGGAAAAGACAATGGAAAAAATTGTAGCACTTGCGAAATCCAGAGGCTTTGTATATCCGGGTTCCGAGATTTACGGAGGTCTTGCAAACACATGGGATTACGGCAATCTGGGCGTAGAGCTTAAGAATAACGTAAAGCGCGCATGGTGGAAGAAATTCGTTCAGGAGAATCCGTACAACGTAGGTGTTGACTGCGCGATCTTAATGAACTCCCAGACATGGGTAGCATCCGGACATATCGGCGGTTTCTCCGATCCGTTAATGGACTGTAAGGCATGTAAAGAGCGTTTCCGTGCCGACAAGCTCATCGAGGACTACATGGCAGAGAAAGGCGTTGAGCCGGAGACTCCGATCGACGGCTGGAGCCAGGAGCAGATGAAGAAGTATATCGATGATAACCAGATCCCGTGTCCAAGCTGCGGAAAGCATGACTTCACAGATATCCGTCAGTTCAACTTAATGTTCAAGACATTCCAGGGCGTTACCGAGGATGCAAAGAACACGGTTTACTTGAGACCGGAGACAGCACAGGGTATCTTCGTAAACTTCAAGAACGTACAGAGAACATCCAGAAAGAAAGTTCCGTTCGGTATCGGACAGATCGGTAAGTCCTTCCGTAACGAGATTACACCGGGTAACTTCACATTCCGTACCAGAGAGTTCGAGCAGATGGAGTTAGAGTTCTTCTGCAAACCGGGTACAGACCTTGACTGGTTCGCATACTGGAAACAGTACTGTATCAAGTGGCTGCAGGATCTCGGCATCAAGCCGGACGAGATGCGCGCCCGCGACCATTCTCCGGAAGAGCTTTGCTTCTACAGTAAGGCAACCACAGACCTTGAGTTCTTATTCCCGTTCGGCTGGGGAGAGCTTTGGGGAATCGCAGACAGAACCGATTATGACCTGACGCAGCATCAGAATGTATCCGGTCAGGATATGTCTTACTTTGATGATGAAGTAAATGAGAAATACATTCCGTATGTAATCGAGCCGTCTCTTGGTGCAGACCGTGTGACACTTGCATTCCTCTGCTCCGCATACGACGAAGAAGAATTAGAGGGCGGAGATGTGCGTACCGTTATGCACTTCCATCCGGCGATTGCACCGGTGAAGGTTGGTATCCTTCCGTTATCCAAGAAGTTAAACGAGGGTGCAGAGAAGGTATATGCAGAGCTTTCCAAGTACTATAACTGTGAGTTCGATGACAGAGGAAATATCGGTAAACGTTATAGAAGACAGGATGAGATCGGTACGCCATTCTGCGTAACCTATGACTTTGATTCTGAGACAGACGGAGCTGTAACCGTTCGTGACAGAGATACCATGGAGCAGGTTCGTATCCCGATCGCAGAGTTAAAGAGCTATTTTGAGGAAAAATTAAGCTTCTAATTACTGGAAAAATCAGTGATTAGGACAGGATGAGGCGGCTGGATCTTATGTCAGACCGCCTCTTTCTTCTATAAAATAGAAAAATGCGATAGTTTGAGTATGAAACTGTCCGTGCAGGAAAGACATAAAGGAAAGAAAAACAAGATGGAAAAGAAGAGAATCATCCTGGCATCCGGTTCCCCAAGACGGAAAGAACTGCTTCTGCAGATCGGAATCGTCCCGGAGATCATCGTGAGCCACGTGGAGGAGAAGATCACATCGGATGAGCCCTCGGTGGTAGTTATGAGCCTTGCGGAGCAGAAAGCCGTTGATGTTGCGGAAGATATGCCGGAAGGCGCGGTAGTCTTAGGATCTGATACGGTCGTTGCGGCAGATGGAAAGATCCTCGGAAAACCGAAGAGCCATGAAGAGGCATATGAGATGATAAAAAGACTCGCGGGACGCAGCCATCAGGTCTATACGGGCGTGTGCATCGTGAAAAAAGGAACTGCGGGAGAGGAAGATACCGTTGTTTCTTTCTACGATGAGACGGACGTGAACGTGTCCACGATGACAGAGGCGGAGATCCGTGAGTACGCGGATTCCGAGGAGCCCATGGACAAGGCGGGATCTTATGCGGTCCAGGGATTTTTTGCGAGATATATTGAGGGATTAAAGGGATCCTACGCGAATGTGATGGGACTTCCGGTGCATTTAGTGTACCAGAAATTGAAAGAACTTGGCGCTGTGTAGAAGTGGAGACAGAAATATGGGAAAATGGAACCGATGGGGACGGACGCTTGCGGCGGTCGTCCTCGCGGCAGCAGTCGTCTGCGGATGCGGCGTGAAGGAAACGCTGCTTTCTGGCAGAAAAAGTGAAAGAGAGTACGGGAAAGCCGAGACCATGGTGATCGTCACCACGGAGCGGCTCCGTTATGAAGAATTATATACAGACAAGATCTGGGATACGGTGGTGGACGAGTCTGGAACTACCTTCGAGGAGACATTGCTGTCCCAGATCCATGATTTCTTAAAGGAATTAAAGACCATGAGCCGCATGGCGGACGAGGAAAAAGTCACGCTCTCCGGAAAAGAGCGGGAACTGGCAAAACAGGCAGCGGCTCAGTACATGAAAGAACTGAAAAACGCCGGGGAGAGTTCCGAAATCGACAAAGATGTGGTAGAATCTTTATATGAAGACTACTGGAAGACCGAAAAACTGGTGGAGACGCTGACGGGCAGCGTCAACCTGGAAGTCAGCGACAGCGAGGCGAAGGTCATCACCGTGGATGAGATCGTGCTCTCCGATAAGGATCAGGCGGATGAGGCGTTAAAGAAAGTCCAGATGGAAGGAACCGACTTTATGACCGTCGCAAAGGGGGTCTCCGAGGATCAGGAGATCGAGAAGAAGATCTCCAGAGGCTTGAGACCGGAGGCTTACGAAAAGGCTGCTTACGCCCTGGCCACAGGGGAGACCAGCGATGTGATCGAGGCAGATGGAAAATATTATATCCTGCGCTGCGTCAACGACTACGATGAAGCTGCCACAAAGGCCCGGAAGGAAGAGATGGTCCGGGAGAAGAGGAATGAGGTGTTTTACGAGACCTACTCGGAGTACGCGGCGAAGGTCCATCTCGCGAAGGATGACAGCCTGTGGAAGAATCTCTCGATAACAGATGGAGAGAGGACATCGGCGGACTTTTTCGAGATATTTGAAACAGTATGTAAAGGTACAGACAGTTAACAGCTTAAAAATATTCACCAGGTCCGCACAGCTGTAATGACATAAGAGTATATTTTAAGTTACTGTACACGGGTAGGAATTTTCTGAACTGAAAATTCCGTACAATACAGTGGTGGTAGTGGATTTTGCCGATTCGGAATGCGAAGCATCGGCAAAATCAGTTACTGTTTGCGCAAAGCGTGAACAGTAACTATTTTAAGCAGGACAGATATGGAACAGGTAAAAAGTTCCAGACATAATCAGGGAAACAACATGCGGAGGTAAATAATGGTTGCATTAAAGATCGAAGAGCAGAAAGCGTTTACGGCAGGGCTTTTCATTGGGGAGATCTTTGATAAATTTCTGGTGCGGGAAGCGGAGATCGTGACCTACAACCAGTTCACGATCGACGGAAAGGTTCGTCAGGGCTATTTTTCCGAAGAGGAACTGGAAGAAAACAGGATCGAAGAGTACTCTTCATGGAAGACCTTAAAGCCGGTCTGCTACTCCTTAATCAAGGGAAAACGGCTTCCGGAGAGCTTCCGCATTGTATTTCAGATGCCCCCATCCGCCAGGGACCGGTTCGTGGCCGGGAAAGTCCCGGGAATCTATCCGGATCAGGTCGGCGGGCTTTACATCAATATCCAGTATGAGAACCACGAGATGATCTGCGTTACGGGGACGTCCATGAAGCAGTTTACCTTGGACAGGACGTTAGAGAACGAGTGGGATGAGAATGTAAAGAAGTTCTTAAAAAAGAACGGGGTAGTCTTTAGTTAGGCACCCGCCCCTGCGGGCAGCAGGGAACGGGATGAGAAACTTGGGGAAAGGGGTTACTTATCATGAAAAAATTTGCAGAGCTTCAGTATGTCCGTCCGGACATGGAAAAAATCTTCGCGCGCGTATCGGGGGATATCGCAGTGTTGAAGGAAGCAAAGAACTACGAGGAATTTCGGAATGCCTATATGGATTATGTGGAAGCCGACACGGAGCTTGAGACATCAAAGACTGTCGCCCATATCCGGAATACGATCAATCTTTTAGATGAATTCTATGAGGCGGAGATGGTATATTTCAACAGCCAGATGCCGAAATATGAAATCCTGAAAAAAGAGATGGGCGAGGTGATCGTGGCATCTCCGTTTAAGGCTGAGATGGAAAAAGAATTCGGCGCGATCCTGATCCAGAACATGGAGGCCCAGAAACAGCTTTCTGACGAATCCATTGTGGATGATCAGGTGAAAGAGGCGGAGCTTGTCAGCCGCTTTATGAAAACGCAGGCGGCTGCTACCGTGGAATTTAAGGGAGAGCAGATCGGAAACTACGGACTCTTAAAGATCATGCAGAGCACAGACCGTGCGGAGAGAAAAGAGGCGTTTGAGGCATGGGCAAAGCTATATGAGGGAATTGCGCCGACGTTAGAGGAAGTTTATGACGGTCTTGTAAAGGTCCGTGCCGGTATGGCAAAGAAGCTTGGATTTAAGAGCTTTATTCCGATGGGATATCTGCGCCGCCGTCGTTTTGACTATACGGAAAAGGAGTTGGAGGTATTCCGGAAACAGGTCCGCGAGGTCGTGGTTCCGGCAGCGGCAAAGCTGTACGAGCGTCAGAAGGAAGCTCTTGGGATCGATACACTCTATTATTATGACGAATCCATCGCTTCTCCGTCCGGAAATCCGGTTCCGATCGGAGATAAGGAATATCTTGTCGGCGAAGCCCAGAAGATGTACCGTGAGCTTTCCAAGGAGAGCGGAGAGTTCTTTGATTTCATGATGGAGCATGAGCTTTTCGATCTGGACTCCAAGCACGGAAAACGCGCCGGCGGATACTGTACGACACTCCCGCAGTATCATGCACCGTTTATTTTTTCAAACTTTAACGGAACCGACGCAGATGTCAATGTTCTGACCCATGAGGCCGGTCACGCGTTTGCAGGATTTACAGCGGCAAAATACCAGAAGACCCCGGAATTATGTCATTCCACCAGTGAGATCAATGAGATCCATTCCATGAGCATGGAACTCTGGACTTATCCGTGGATGGAGAATTTCTTTGGAGATAAGGCGGAGGAATACCGCAAAGAGCATCTGGCAGACGCTCTTATGAAGATCCCGTATATGCTCTGCGTAGACGAATATCAGCATAAGGTATTTGAAAATCCGGAAATGACCACAATGGAGCGGAGAGCAGTCTGGAGCGGTCTGGAGAAGATCTACATGCCCTGGAGAAATTATGCAGGAAATGAGTTCCTCGAGAGTGGAGCATTCTGGATCAAACAGCAGCATATCTTCCTGTATCCGTTCTACTATGTAGATTACGCGATGGCACAGATGGGCGCCTTTGAGTTCTACACAAAGATGAAGGAAGACCGGAAGGCAGCCTGGGCAGATTATTATAAGCTCTGCGCAGCGGGCGGATCCATGGGATACTTCGACCTTCTGAAATACAGCGGACTTCACAAGGTGCTGGAGGATGGTTCTGTGAAGATCATCCTGAAAGGTGTGTTCGAGGAGTTAGGGTTATAAAAGTACTGTACGGAGAAAACAGAATTAAAATCTAAAATGAGGCAGTGGGACATATTCTTTTTAGAGTAGTTCTGCTGCCTCTTTTATACACAGATAATGAGCGTGTATACACAAGACATGGCGTTCATTCAGCAAAGTGCGCTGTTTTTTGGAAACCTTCCAGAGAACGGAAAAAATTGTAACATTTACTCATTAGTTTTCAGAAAAAAGTAAGGAAAAAAAGGTCGAAATATGATACGATAGGGATATTAGGAATAAGTCTAAAAGGAGGAAAAATCATGGAGCAGATCAATATCCTGGTAGTGGATGATGAAAAAGAGATCGCGGACCTTATAGAGATCTATCTGGTCAGCGATGGATATAAAGTATTTAAGGCAAATAACGCGAAAGAGGGGCTGGAGATCCTGGATCAGGAGGAGATCCATCTGGTGCTCTTAGACATCATGATGCCGGGAATGGACGGTCTTGAGATGTGCAGGAAGATCCGCGAGACCAACAATATTCCGATCATCATGCTGAGCGCAAAATCCACGGATCTTGATAAGATCCTGGGTCTGGGAACCGGCGCGGACGATTATGTGGTAAAGCCGTTCAACCCGCTGGAACTCACGGCCCGCGTGAAATCCCAGCTCCGCCGCTACACCCAGTTAAACCCTAACAGCAGCACCGGAAAAGCGGCAAAGAACGAGATCTCGATCCGCGGCCTCTCCATCAATAAAGACAACCACAAGGTCGTTGTCTATGGCGAGGAGATCAAGCTGACGCCCATCGAGTTCGATATCCTGTATCTTTTAGCATCGAATCCCGGCCGGGTGTTCAGCACCGACGAGATCTTTGAGAAGGTATGGAACGAGAAAGTATACGAGGCAAACAACACCGTCATGGTACATATCCGGAGACTCCGCGGAAAGATGAAAGAGGACACGAGACAGGATAAGATCATCACAACGGTCTGGGGGGTAGGATACAAAATTGAAAAATGATTGGAGCAGAAGCTTTTACAGGCAGATCGCGGTGAACATCTGTTACAGTGCCCTGATCGCATGTCTGGTGGACGCGTTCCTCATCATGAATATGAACTTCCTTCTGGCGTACCTGGACCAGACCAGATACGCGAATCTGTTGATCCTGCAGATCTTTAAGATGGGTACGATCACCACGATCCTCTATGTGATCGTTGGAATCGGGATCTTTGCGCTGGCGTTTCTCATGATCGAGAAGAAAAATATGAAGTATATAGGGAAGATCGCGGTGGCGATCCAGAATATCTCCGAGGGCGACTTAAACACCCAGATCGAGGTGGTGGGGGACAACGAGTTCTCCGCCATGGCATCGAACCTGAACCGGATGGAAGCGGATATCCGGAAGCTCATGGATAAGGAACGAGAGTCGGAGCGGACGAAGAATGAGCTGATCACGAACGTGGCCCACGACTTAAGGACACCGTTGACTTCCATTATCGGTTATCTGGAACTCCTGTCTTCCGGACCGGCCATCAGCCTGGATATGCAGAAAAAGTATATCGATATCGCCTATGTGAAGGCAAAGCGTCTGGAAAAACTCATTGAGGACCTGTTCGGATTCACGAAGATGAATTACGGAAAGATATCCATGAATGTTGGAAAGGTGGATATCGTAAAGCTCTTAGGGCAGCTTTTGGAGGAATTTTATCCGAGCTTCGCGGACAAGGACCTGACTTATGAGCTCAAGAGCAATGTCCCGTCCCAGATCATCACGGCGGACGGAAACCTTCTGGCGAGACTTTTTGATAATCTGATCAACAACGCCATCAAGTACGGTGCCGAGGGAAAGAAGGTCCTGATCCAGGTATTCGCGAAGGACGATATCGTCACGGTGTCTGTCACGAACTATGGCTATGTGATCCCGGCGGAGGAACTGCCGTTGATCTTCAACAAGTTCTACCGGGTAGAGCAGTCGAGGTCCTCAAAGACAGGCGGAACGGGTCTTGGTCTTGCCATCGCAAAGAATATCGTGGACATGCACGGCGGAACGATCTCCGTGGCCAGCGACCTGAACGGAACGGTGTTCACGGTGAAGCTGAAGGTGGATTTTGATGTGAATAAAGAAAATTTTGGTATGATCCAGTAAAGAGAGATAACAGCTGTTCAGCAAAAACGCATAGTTCCTGCTCTGACGGCAGAAAAACAGCTGAAAATACGTTACAGTTCAGCCATTACATCTTCTTGTTTTCATATTCATGAAAACAAGAAGCTTGGTGGTTCCACCATATGCTGATTTGGATGAAAAAGTGCTTATGCAAGCAAGCTTGCAACACACTTTCTCATTCAAATCAGCGCATGGCTGAACTGTAACGAAAATACTGAACAGGGATACCCGTTGATCAATGATAGGAAGAATGTATGAGAAATAAAAAGAAACAGTTGCTGTTTGGCTGTCTTGCGGCCCTGGTCCTGTCCGCGGGGGCATTCCCGGCCTTTGCCCAGGACCAGGACAGCTTCAGCACAAACATGGAGTCCAGCTCGCAGAATTCTGTGCCGGTGGCGGTGGACATCACGGCAGTTTACGGAAGAAATGCGAAGCCCGGAAGCTTTGTGCCCATAAAGGTCAGCATCTACGGCCAGACGGAGGCACCGTTTTCCGGCACACTTACTGTCTCTACTTTGGAGAGTGATAACGATGAAGGCACGGAGGAATACGAGTATTCGTACCAAGTAGAGGTGGGACCGGCGGAGACGAAGACGATGGAGTTCTATGTCCCCTTAGGACAGAAGAGCGGGACGATCCACCTGACATTAAAAGACGGGAAGAAGAAGACCATGGGGGAGACCTCCATGGAATTTGACGTTTCTAAGGACGAAAACCGTCTGTTTGCAGGTGTCCTGGAGAACAAGTCAGGAAGTCTCTCATGGATTGACGGGATTGGGCTGAATTATGGAATGCTCACCACACGGGTCGTTGAGATCCCAGGGGAAGACTTCCCGGAAGATTCCCGGGGATTTTCCATGTTTAATGTGCTCCTCATAAACGGATATGACTGCCGGACACTGAATGATGTCCAGAAAGAAGCCGTCCTCACATGGGTGGAAAATGGCGGAACACTGCTTATCGGAACGGGAAGAGACAGGGATAAGACCCTGGATATCCTGGGAGAGGCAGAGCCGAAGGTCAGCTTAAGGGATCCGGAGGTTCTCTTGGTCGGCATGGGAACGGAATACACGAAAAACAGTCCTGAGGACTCGGAAGTCCGCGTGACCTACACGGAACCTGTGATCTCCGGGGCCAAAGAGCGGATGGTGACGGATGGAACGCCGCTTCTTAAGACCATGAAGTACGGAAAGGGGACCATCGGTGTCTACGGGGTAAGCCTGTCGGATCTCTCCGGCTTTGCGAAAAAGAACCCGTCCTTCGCGTCGTATTTTCTCAGTGAGATCTTTAACGAGGATGAACTGAATACGATCTATTATTATTCCCAGGGCGGCGATGCTGATTACTGGAACGCCTACAATCTTGTCAGCGGGGGAAACGGGGAACGGATCCCCAATCTTGCGGTCTACGGGATCATCGTTGTGGGATATCTGGTGATCGTGGGACCCGGGCTGTATATTCTTTTAAAGAAGCGTGGGATCAACCGGTACTACGGGACTGCAGTGCTTGTTTTTTCCGCAGCCTCCTGTGTCGTGATCTGGGGAATGGGTTTTAAGACGAGATTCACCAGTGAATTCTGCACGACAGCGACGATCCTGGACGCATCCGGGGACAGCGCGGAGGAGATGACCTTCTTAAACGTCCGGACTCCGGACAGCAGCGGATTTACCGTGGATCTTCCGACGGATTACAGGGTCACACCCCTTACGAGGAGCGCCCGCTACGACATGAACCAGCTGGAAGACTACCCGAAAAAGCGCCAGGCATCCATCGGGATCCGGAAAGAGGCAGACCAGACCGTGCTTTGGAGTCGGAAGTCCAAGGCCTTCGATTCCAGATTTTTCCTTCTGGAGCGGCAGAAAGACCTGGGGGCTGGAAATGTGGAGGCGGACTTTGCTGTGTCGGACGGGACAATCACGGGGCATGTGGAGAACAAGCTCCCTGTGACGCTTGAGAACGCGGCAGTCTATCTCTATGGCCAGGTGCTGATCATTGGAAACATGGAACCGGGACAGTATCTGGAATTCAACCGGGAGCCGTTAAAGGTATGGCCGTTGGGCATGACATGGATGCTTTCGGACACCCTGACCGGAACGCCGGACCGTCAGGAAGACTCCGATGAGGAGTACATTAAAAATGTCCAGAAATCCAACCTCAGCGGATACTTTACGGATCGTTACTACTCGTCCTACAATGGCGAGGTGCGCTTCGGCGCGTTCCTCCCGGAAGGTTATGAGGGAAACGACGATCTCTTCGGAAAAAACTGGGACGGAAGGACCTTCTACACCCAGAAGATCGACTGCGCCATGGGAACAGATGGCGAGGTCTACCGCTGCGGTCAGATCCGGGAACCATCCGTGACCTCCGGTATAGGGGCAAATTATGGAAATTCCATGATCCTCTACGGGACAGACCCGGTGGTGGTGGAATATGACCCGGGAACGGACATTGTGATCGAGAAATTCTCATTTCTTCCGGTGTCCGACGACTTTTTCCAGGGCAACCAGTATTCCTATATCCGCCCATTCTCCGGGGAGACGAGTTTTTACAACGAAAAGACAGGAAGCTATGACCCGGTGGATATCCGGAAACAGGATTTCTCAAGGGAAGAGCTGGCAGATTATATCGCTGCCGACGGAAAGATCACGGTCCGCTACACAGCCGGAAGCAATGCGGAAATCGGAGTGAGCCAGACACTTCCACTCCTGATGGTGACGGGGAGGGAAAGCTGATGTTGAAGATACAGGGACTGAAAAAAAAATTCGGAAATTTTGAGGCTCTCTCCGGGCTTGATATGGAAGTGGAGGAGGGGGCGCTCTATGGCTTTGTCGGACCGAACGGAGCCGGAAAGACCACGGCGATCCGCATTATCACGGGACTCCTGAAAGCAGATGAGGGAACCGTCATGATCGGCGGAAAGGACGCGTTCCTCTACAGCGGGCAGGTGAAAAATGAGTTCGGCTATGTGCCGGATGAATTCGGACTTTACGACAACTTAAAAGTCTGGGAATACATGGACTTTTTCGCCTCCTGCTACGGACTCTCCGGCCTTGTGGCGAGAGAGCGGTGCACAAAGCTTCTGGAACAGGTAAAACTCGCGGGAAAAGAGGAATTCTTTGTGGACAGCCTGTCCAGGGGAATGAAACAGAGACTCTGCCTGGCGCGGGCCATGATCCACGATCCGAAGCTCCTTGTTTTAGACGAGCCCACGTCCGGCATGGATCCGAGAGCCAGGATCGAGTTTAAGGAGCTTTTAAAGGAACTCTGCGCTGAGGGAAAAACCATCGTGGTCAGCTCCCACATCCTCTCAGAGCTGGCCCAGATGTGTACGGATATCGGGATCATCGATGCCGGAAAGGTCGTCCTATCGGGAAACATGGGGGAGATCTTAAAGAAGGTGAATGACTCTAACCCGATCCGGATCCAGGTTGTGGAGAATGTCTGGGAAGCGGTGAAGTTTCTCCGAACGGAGCCGGAGGTCCAGACCATCACGGTGGAGGGAAACGATATCGTCGTGGGATTCCACGGCGGAAAAGACGCTGAGGCGATGCTGCTTGCAAAACTTGTGGCCCACAATATTGGAATCTGCGGATTCTGGAGAGAGCCTGGTGACCTTGAGAGCATCTTCATGCAGATCACGGATCATGATATGGAAAAGGTGGTGATGACGAGTGAAGAATAATCCGGTCTATAAGAGGGAAATGCTGGTACGTTCGAGAAGCTTCCGGATTCCGCTCATCATCATGATCTTCAACGGGATCCTGGCTGTGGTGGCACTCTTAAACATGTACCAGAGCATCGCCCAGGTGAAGGTCAGCGGCTCGGTGCGCTATGAAAATTTTCTCCAGCTCTACGCCTTTGTGGCAGCGCTGGAATTTATGCTTCTGATGTTTATCATGCCTGCTCTGACCTCCGCCAGCATCAGCGGGGAGCGGGAGCGGCACACATTGGAACTCATGTTTACCACGAAGATCCGTCCTGTGGAGATCGTTGTCGGGAAGCTCATGTCCGCATTCTCCCAGCTTATGATCTTAGTGGTATCGAGTCTGCCGATCCTGATGCTGACCTTTATCTATGGAAGTATCAGCTCAGGGGATCTCATGATCCTTCTTGTGAGCTATGTGGTGGGGGCGCTGTACTGTGGAAGCCTCGGAATCTTCGCGTCCTCCCTCATGAAGCGGTCCACATTCTCCAATGTGATCACTTACGGGATCATGTTAGTTGTTGTCGTTGGAACATACATGCTGAATGTGTTCCTCCTCAATATCTCCGAGACAGAGATCAGCACGATGGCGCTCAATTCCGGGGAGACGATCCCGAAGGCGAGCTCCGGAGCGTCGGTATACCTTCTTCTCCTGAATCCGGCAATCATGTTCGCGGAGCTTTTGGAGAATCAGGTGGCAGGTGGCGGCGGAAACTTTACGATCACACATCTCCTCGGTGACAACGGCGGAAATTTTATCACAAACCACTGGGTATTCTGCAGTCTGGTGATCCAGGCGGTGCTCTCTGTGCTTTTTACCTGGGGAGCGGTATTTTTCTTAAAGCCGGAGAGATCGAAAAAAACAGGTTCCTTTGGAAAGCCCACAGGAACAGGACGGAGGTCATAGACAATGTTTTATATCGGATGCCATCTTTCCTCGGCGAAGGGATTCCTTGCCATGGGAAAGGACGCGGAAAAGATCGGCGCGACGACGTTTCAGTTTTTTACAAGAAATCCCAGGGGCGGAAGCGCGAAGCCGTTAGACCATGAGGACATCGCAGCGTTCCTGAAACTAAAAGAGGAGCTGGGGCTGGGGACTCTGGTGGCCCATGCGCCATACACACTGAACGGCTGCTCAGCGGATGAAAAAATCCGGGATTTCGCGAAGCGGACCATGGCGGATGACCTGGAGCGCATGGAGGCGGTTCCCGGAAACCTCTACAATTTCCATCCGGGAAGCCATGTGAAGCAGGGTGTGGAGGTTGGAATCACCTATATCGCGGAGATGTTGAATGAGATCCTGAAGCCGGAGCTTCACACCACGGTGCTCCTGGAGACCATGGCGGGAAAGGGCAGCGAGGTCGGAAGAAGTTTTGAGGAACTTCGGGAAATTCTTGACAGAGTTGAACTTTCTGATAAGATGGGTGTATGTATGGATACCTGTCATGTATGGGATGCCGGATATGACATCGTGAATGATCTCGACGGAGTGCTGGCGGAATTTGACCGTGTTGTGGGGCTTGAACGCCTGAAAGCGGTCCATTTAAATGACAGCATGAATGTCCGGGGAGCCGGGAAGGACCGCCACGCCCGGATCGGGGAAGGTGAAATTGGCGCGGAGGCAATTGTGCGGGTGATCAACCATCCGGCGCTGAGGAATCTGCCGTTCTGCCTGGAGACGCCGAATGAGCTTCCGGGGTATGCAGCGGAGATCAGGTTCTTGAAAGATCATAGGATCGGATAATTTTCGGAAAAAATCCGGACCGGCGGGTATAGGCGGCGAAAACCGCTGTCCAGGAATCCGACCGGTGAGTGATAAAAGGAGGAAACGGGATATGGGTATTTTAAAAGTTGGTGCCGGCGCGTTAAAGAGTGTGCTGGAAGACCAGTGGCGCGAGTATTTTTACTGCCCGTCCATGGAGGCGGACGTTCTTGTAAAGAAAGGTGAGAACCGGAAATCAAAGAGAAGCTATAACACAAAGGGCAGCGACAACCTGATCTCTAACGGCTCCATCATCGCAGTCAACGAGGGACAGTGCATGATGATCGTTGACCAGGGCGCTATCGTCGAGGTATGTGCGGAGGCCGGTGAGTTCGTTTATGATACCTCCGCAGAGCCGAGTATTTTCTACGGAAACCTTGGAAAGAGCATCGGGGACAGCTTTAAGCAGTTTGGAAAGCGTTTCACCATGGGCGGCGACACGGCGAGGGACCAGAGAGTCTACTTCTTCAACACGAAGGAGATCGTCGGAAACAAGTACGGCACAGCGAACGCAGTCCCGTTCCGTGTTGTAGACCAGAATATCGGCCTCGACGTGGACATCGCGATCCGCTGCCACGGCGAATATTCCTACAGAATGGTGGATCCGATCCTCTTCTATAAGAACATCTGTGGAAATATCGAGGAAGATTACACGAGAGATAAGATCGATTCCCAGCTCCGCAGCGAGCTTCTGACAGCTCTGCAGCCGGCCTTCGCGAAAATCTCCGGGATGGGAGTCCGCTACAGTGCGCTTCCGGGTCATACGGTGGAGCTTGCGAACGCGCTCCGCGAGATCCTCTCCGACAGCTGGGACGATGTATACGGAATTACTGTGAGCAAGATCGGTGTGAGCTCCGTGAAGGCCTCTGAGGAAGATGAGGCGATGATCAAGGAACTCCAGAGAAATGCCACATTCAGAAACCCGGGAATGGCGGCGGCGCATTTAGTCAGCGCACAGGCTGAGTCGATGCAGAGCGCGGCAAAGAATACCTCCACAGGACCGATGATGGCATTTGCGGGAATGAATATGGCAGCCCAGAACGGCGGATTCAACACCCAGGGGTTGTTTAACATGGCAGCCGGACAGGGACAGCAGGGAAATCCTGCTATGGCAGACCAGGCACAGCAGGCATCCGGCGGTCCGGCGAAGATGGCACCGTTATCCGGATGGACCTGTTCCTGCGGACAGGAAGGAAATACCGGAAACTTTTGCTCCAACTGCGGAAAGAAGAAACCGGAGGAGAGCGGATCCTGGACCTGCAGCTGCGGACAGGAGAATACAGGCAATTTCTGCTCCAACTGCGGAAAGAAACGCCCGGATGCCGTTTGGACCTGCTCCTGCGGACAGGAAAATAAAGGAAACTTCTGTGCGAACTGCGGAAAACCGAGACAGTAAAAAATGTAAGCTTCCTGGCTGCCTTTTAGGGCAGATGGGAAGCTTAAGCCAGATACAGGGGGAAAGAAAATGGCACTTGTAAGTTATAAATGCCCCAACTGCGGCGGCTCGGTGGTCTTTGATCCGAAGAAGCAGAAGTTCTGCTGTGAGTTCTGCATGTCGGAATTTACGAAAGAAGAGATGGAAGCCGCGGCGTTAAAATCTACGGAGACCAGCGGCACGCAGGAGGAAAGCAGTGCGGCAGATACAGCACAGAATAATAACGCGGGCAGCACGAATCAGAACGAGGATGCCCTGGTCTATATCTGCCCGAGCTGCGGCGCGGAGGTCGTGACGGACGCAACGACGGCGGCAACATTCTGTTACTACTGTCACAACCCGGTAGTGCTTTCAGGAAAGCTTTCCGGCGAATTCCTGCCGGACTATGTGATCCCCTTTGCCATGGACAAGAAGAAAGCAACGGGGATATTCCTTGACTGGATCAAGAAGAAAAAATATATCCCGGACGACTTCTTCTCGAAGGACCAGATCGAGAAGTTTTCTGGTGTGTACTTCCCGTACCTGATGTACAGCTGCAGGGTCGACGGAAGGATCCAGGCGGAAGGCGAGAAGAACCGGACCTGGGTGACGGGAAATATCCGCTACACGGAGCATAAAAAATACCGGATGGAACGTGCGGGACAGCTTGATGTAAAGAATGTCACGAGAAACGCGCTTAAGAAGAATAACAGCGCTCTCGTGGAAGGCGTCCTGCCTTTTGACATGGAAAAACTCCAGCCCTTTGATATGGGATACCTCTCCGGTTTTCAGGCGGAGAAGCGGGACATGGAGAAAGAGTCCCTGACCCCGGAGGTGGAGAGCGAGGTAAAACAGTATACGGTGGAGCAGCTGAAGGCTGACATCATGGGACAGTATTCCTCGGTGCAGGTGGATCAGAGCGATACAGATATCCGGGACGCGAGATGGCACTACGCCCTGCTTCCGGTGTGGATCCTGACCTACCGGGATAAGGCGGGAAAAGACGAGCTCTACTACTTTGCCATGAACGGGCAGACAGGGAAGATCTGCGGAAAGCTCCCGGTGGCGAAGGGAAAACTTGTGAAACTGTTCCTGGAGATCTTTGTGCCGGTTGCGGCGATTCTGATGATCGGGGGGTGGTTCCTGTAATGAAAACAAAGCAGATAAATGGAAAAACAGCAGGGAACAGCCTGGAGAACGGAAGAAAGTTAAGTGCGGTGGAAAACGTTTTTCATGCTGTAAAGACAGCGGCGAGAACTGTCTTTGCAGCGAGTGCTCTTGGAGTGCTTCTGGCAGGAACCGCCTTTGCGGCAGCTGGAGAAGATGCCTATCAGATGGCAGAGGGAACGGAGAGCTATGCGGATGTCTACGACATGGCGGATCTGTTTACCGATGAGGAAGAAAAACAGCTTTCTGAGCAGGCACAGGTCCTTTCAGATACGATGAAGATGGAAGCAGTCATCGTCACCACCGAGGAGAATTCCGACTCCGCCCAGGTGTTCGCGGACGGATTTTACATGGAAGGCGGTTTCGGAACCGGTTCCGACCACTCGGGAATCCTGTTTCTCATCGATATGGATAACAGGGAACTCTACATATCTACAAACGGACAGATGATCCGTTACATGACGGACAGCCGCATCAATGATGTTCTGGACGATGTTTATAATTACGCGGCAGATGCCGATTACTACGGGGCAGCGGCGGCGTTTCTGACGGATACGGAAAAGTGCTATTCCAACGGGATTTCAAGAGATCAGTACAACTATGACACGGAGACGGGAAAGATCAGCCGTTATCACCATATCGAATGGTATGAGATCCTGATCGCCCTCGGCGTGGCGGCGGTCTGCGGGGGTACTGCGGTGGCATCGGTACTTCGAAGCTACGGTCTTCACGGGGAAGATAAGCGGATGGCCGCAAACTTTAAACTCTCTTACCGGAGAGACAGCCGGTTCACCATGGGGAATGTCCTGGCGGATGCATTGCTGACATCCTATATCACCCAGCAGGTGATCCAGACACAAAAGAATAACAGACCGGGGTCAGGCGGAGGAAGCTTTTCCGGCGGCGGAAGATCATCCACCCACAGCTATGGAGGAAGCAGCCATGGCGGCGGAGGAAGGAAGTTTTAAGTTATGGAGATCAAAAAGATCGGAATTATCGGACAGGGCGCTCTCGGCGTCATGTACGGAAATTATCTGAAAAAACGGATGGGAAATGAGAATGTCTTTTTTATCGCGGATGAGGGGCGCGTAAACCGCTACCGGAGCGCGGATATGGTCTGCAACGGGGAAGCCTGTGGATTTTCCTACCGGTCTCCGGCGGAGGCGGTGACGGCGGATCTCATTATCTTTGCGGTGAAGTTCATGGGAATGGAGAGCGCGCTTGAGACCGTGAAGCCGTTTGTCGGGGAGCATACCCTGTTCTTGTCGGTACTCAATGGAATTTCCAGCGAGGAGATGATCGAGAAAGCCTACGGCGCGGATCATGTGCTCTACGCCTGCGTGCAGGGCATGGACGCAGGAAAGGACGGAAATGAGGTCACCTACAAAAATATGGGTTATATCACCATCGGAAATAAGGACAGGAGCCATGATGAGAAGCTGAAGGCGGTGACGGAGCTTTTTGACCGGACGGGGCTGGCCTACAAGGTTCCGGATGATATTCTTCGGGAACAGTGGAACAAGCTCATGTTAAACACCGGTGTGAATCAGGTGACAGCGGTCTACGGTGCGCCATACAGCCTGATCCAGAAAGAGGGAGAGGCGCGTACCATGATGATCGAGGCCATGCGGGAGGTTCTCCGTGTGGCGGACACCCAGGACATTGATCTTACGGAGGCGGACATCGATTACTGGCTGGAGCTTCTTGCGACCTTAAACCCGGAGGGACATACCTCCATGTGCCAGGATGTTCTGGCAGGACGCCCGACAGAGGTGGACCTGTTCGCGGGAACGATGCTTAAGATCGCAAAGAAAGAGGGATTTTCTCTTCCTGTGAATACGTTTTTATATGAGAAGCTGAAGGAATTAGAAGGCGCTCCGGATTGAGCGCGGTGAGTCAATGCTATCATTCAGACAAAGGAGAACAAGAAACACATGACGATCATGGTAATAGACGGTCAGGGCGGAAAGATGGGCAAAGGCCTGGTGGAACAGTTAAAGAAGCTTTGCCCGGAAGATGAGATCCTGGCGATCGGAACGAACAGCATTGCCACAGCAGCAATGCTGAAGGCGGGGGCGGATGCCGGCGCCACAGGGGAAAACCCGGCGGTAGTCACAAGCCGCACCGCCGACATCATTGTCGGTCCCATGGGAATCGTCATCGCTGATTCCCTCATGGGTGAGATCACGCCAAAAATGGCCGTCGCCATTGGCCAGAGCCTGGCCCAAAAAGTTCTGATCCCCGTAAACCGCTGCCAGCACTTTGTCGTGGGCTGCAGGGATATTTCTATGGGGGAGTATGTGAAGCTTGCGGTGGAGGAAGTTTTGAAGATCCGCCGTGGGGAGATATAGGTTTCATGGCATAATTCTCTGCCTGTCCGCATACACTGGGATGTATGTGGGAAGGAGAGTGTGCCATGAGGAAAAAAGAGCATTCGGGATCGGCAGCAGTGATCGGGGCACAGCTGGTGATCCTTTTTATTTTGACGGTTTCCCTGTGCGTTCAGAGCAGAAAAGCGGCGGCGGAGAATACATATGCGGTGATGGAGAAGAGCGGTGAAGGCAGTCGGGCTGGGGAGCCTGAAAAAGCCGGGGAAGCGGGGGACAGCCAAAAGAAAAAATATATCCACTGGGTGGAATTTAATGTTCCGGCGGACGTGATGGAGAAGGCGTTCCGGCTGGACATGGGGACGGTGCAGGAAGAGGTGCATTTTAATTGGGTGGAGCTGCTGGCATATCTCGGGGCGAAGTATGGCGGAGATTTTGAGCGGTTCCGGCAGGCGGATCTGGACGCGGTGGTGGAGAAACTGAAGTCCGGGGCGGCAATGGAGGAAATCACAAAGGACATGAAGTATTATGCTTATTACCGGGAGGCATATGGGGCGGTCCTGGATGGCATGGTGGGGTATTTTGAGCAGGAGAGCGGCAATAATAAGGTCTGGCTCAGAAAATATGGTCTGAAGGTGTTCTCGCCGATCGCGAAAAACTTTCCCTACAGCGATTTTGACGATTTCGGCGCGTCCCGGTCCTACGGATTTAAGAGGAAGCACCTGGGCCATGACATGATGGGACAGGTGGGGACGCCGGTGATCGCGGTGGAATCCGGGTATGTGGAGGCTCTGGGCTGGAACCAGTACGGCGGCTGGCGGATCGGAATACGGAGTTTTGATAAAAAGAGGTATTACTATTACGCCCATCTGCGCCAGAACTACCCGTATCAGTCGAATTTAAAAGAGGGCAGTATCGTGACGGCAGGCGATGTGATCGGATATCTCGGCAGGACCGGGTACAGCACCACGGAGAATACAAACAATATCACGACACCGCACCTTCACTTCGGAATCCAGCTCATTTTTGATGAGTCACAGAAAGAAGGAAACAATGAGATCTGGATCAACTGCTATGAGATCGTGAAATTTCTGCGGATGAACCAGAGTGAGACGGTGAAGGTGGAAGGGACGAAAGAGTGGACGAGAGTCTATAATATGAAGGACCCCGGGATTCCAGAGAGCTCAGAAGGTACAGAAAATTTAGAACAGCCGGAGGAAAGTGAAGGTCCAACGACTGAATAAAGGCGGGAAGCATGGATAGAATTTCAGAAATCTCCCCATAATAACCCAGGTAAGAAAGTTCCGGTACCACTTTCCGGAACTTTTTTCTTAATAAAGAAACGAAAGGGTGAGATTCATGAAAGATCAGGTCTTTGGCGTCCTGCAGAGGATCGGGAGGTCGTTTATGCTGCCGATCGCACTGCTGCCCGTGGCGGGACTATTGCTTGGTATCGGCGGTTCCTTCTCGAATACCACGATGCTTGAAACGTACGGACTCACGCGGATCATGGGACCGGGAACCTTCTGGAACGCATTGTTCACGGTGATGAGTCAGGCGGGGGATATCGTGTTCGCGAACCTTCCGATCCTGTTTGCCATGGGCATCGCCATCGGCATGGCAAAAAAGGAGAAGGAAGTGGCTGCGCTGGCTGCGGTCATCTCCTTTCTCGTCATGCATGCGGCCATCGGTGCGATGATCGCGGTAAACGGTGGGACGGATGCCTTAAAAGAGGGGGCCGGTGCCATGGTGGCGGGGATCCAGTCCCTGCAGATGGGGGTGTTCGGCGGAATCCTGGTGGGACTTGGGACCGCATGGCTCCACAACCGGTATTACAGGATCGAGCTCCCACAGGTGCTGTCCTTCTTCGGCGGGACAAGATTCGTCCCCATCGTGAGCGCCCTGTTCTATGTCCTCGTGGGAATTCTCATGTACTTTATCTGGCCTCCGGTCCAGGCGGCGATCTCAGGAGTCGGCGGCTTCGTGCTCCGCTCCGGGTATCCTGGAACATGGTTTTACGGCTTCATGGAGCGTGCCCTGATCCCCTTCGGCCTGCACCATGTGTTTTATATCCCGTTCTGGCAGACCGCAGTGGGCGGCACCATGGAGATCGGCGGAAAAATCGTGGAAGGTGCTCAGAACATCTTCTTCGCGGAGCTTGCGGACCCAGGAAATACGAGATTTTCCGTGGAGGCCACAAGGTTTATGGCAGGAAAGTTCCCGCTTATGATTTTCGGACTTCCGGGAGCGGCCCTGGCCATGTACCAGGCGGCGCTCCCGGAAAAGAAAAAGGAGGTCTCGGGACTTCTCCTCTCCGCGGCACTGACCTCCATGCTCACGGGGATCACAGAGCCGCTGGAGTTTACATTCCTCTTTACCGCGCCGCTTCTCTACGGGATCCACTGCGTGTTCGCAGGACTGGCGTACATGCTGATGCACATGCTCGACGTTGGAGTCGGAATGACATTCTCCGGTGGGCTCATCGACCTGTTTCTGTTTGGAATCCTTCAAGGAAACAAAAAGACCGGGTGGCTCTGGATCGTTGTGGTCGGAGTCTTCTATTTTCTCATGTACTACGCGGTGTTCCTGGTTCTGATCCGGAAACTTGACTATAAGACGCCGGGGCGGGAAGTGGGGGCTGCGGCGAAGCTCTATACGAGAAGCGATGTGGAGCAGAGGAAGGAAGAGAGAAAAGGAACTGGTCCCGGACAGGCCGGCAGGGAAAAATCTGCGGGGAAGACGGGAACACGTTCCAGGGAGATCCTTGAGGGGCTTGGCGGGCCGGACAATATCACGGATGTGGACTGCTGTGCGACGAGACTCCGGTGCACCGTAAAGGATGAGAAAAAAGTAGACGAGTCCGTATTAAAAGCGACCGGGGCATCCGGTGTCATCAAAAAAGGAAAAGGTGTTCAGATCATCTATGGTCCGCAGGTGTCGGTTATCAAATCGGATCTGGAAGAGTATCTGGGAAAGTACGGGGATGAAAGTGAGGAAGGTGATAGTCATGAACTTATAAAAAGTCCCATGACAGGAACCGTAATCCCGCTTTCGGAAGTCCCGGATGAAGCATTTGCCGGAAAAATGATGGGGGACGGTGCGGCGGTAATTCCGGATGATGAATATGTGTACGCACCGGCGGACGGGACAGTAACATTTGTATTCCCGACAAAGCATGCAATCGGATTCCAGACTGATGCTGGACATGAGATGTTGATCCATGTTGGAATCGATACAGTATCGTTGTCAGGAGATAGCTTTGAGGCTTTTGTGCACGATGGGGATCATGTACGGACCGGGGATAAGCTTTTGAAGGCAGATATTCAGAAAATCAAAGATAAAGTTCCATCTTTGGCATCCCCGGTTCTTTTCACAGATCTTCCGGACTGCCTGGAAGTTCATATTTTAAAGCGCGGAAAGATCCGGAGCGGGGAACCTTTTTTAGAGCTGCATAATAAAGAAAAATAGGAAGTGGGTTGATTATGGAGACATTTCAGTATACAATTACAGACGAGATCGGAATTCATGCGAGACCGGCGGGAGAGCTTGCGAAGCTTGCAAAGGAATTCCAGTCGAAGATCACGATAAAGACAGAGACAAAACAGGCAGATGCCGAAAGGCTCATGGCGGTGATGGCCCTCGGGATCCGTCACGGTCAGACGGTCACCGTGGAGACCGTCGGTCCGGACGAAAAAGAGGCGGCAGAGGCGGTACAGGACTTTTTTCAGGCAAAACTGTAAGGCGGATATATGAGTATGGAGATCATAAAAGGAAAATCAATCTTAAATAAGGTAGCGATCGGGCCGATCCTCTACCACAGAAAGACGGAAAGCCAGGTAAAGCGCCGGACGGTGGAGGATACCGAGGCGGAGGTAAAACGGTACGAGATGGCTGTGGCGTGCGCGGAGGACGAATTAAAGACACTCCATGAGAAAGCCTGCGAACAGGTAGGAGAGACGGGGGCGGCGGTGTTTGAGGTCCATATGATGATGCTGGAGGACGCGGACTACCGTGATTCTGTGCTGAACATTATAAGAAACCAGAAGACGAATGCGGAGTACGCGGCGGCGGTGACCGGTGACAACTTTTATCGTCTCTTCGCGGATATGTCGGATGAATATTTCCGCGCACGGGCGGCGGATGTGAAGGATATCACGAACCGCCTTGTAAAGATACTCTCCGGTGACGCGGTGGAGTCGGGCTTCCTAACCCAGCCAGTGATCCTGATGGCGGAGGACCTGGCCCCCAGTGAGACAGTACAGTTGGAAAAGGACATGCTGCTTGGATTTATCACCGAGCAGGGTTCCCCGAACTCCCACACGGCGATCCTGGCCCGCAGCATGAACATCCCGGCTCTTGTGTCCGTGGATGTCAAGGAAGCTTGGGACGGAAAGATGGCGGTCATCGACGGCGAGACGGGAATGCTCTATGTGGATCCGGACGAGGAGACGCTGGCTGCCATGGAGAAGAAGAAGCAGGCGGAGGAAGAAAAAGAGCGCCTGCTGCAGGAATTAAAGGACAAAGAGGATGTCACCCTGGACGGAACGAAGGTGAAGCTCTACGCCAATATCGGGGATGTTTCCGATGTTGCGGAGGTCTTAAAGAGCAACGCGGCGGGCATCGGCCTGTTCCGGAGTGAGTTTTTATATCTTGAGAAGAAGACATACCCGACGGAGGAAGAGCAGTTTGCAGCATACCGTCAGGTGGCGGAGATGATGGCGGGAAAAGAGGTCATTATCCGCACTCTGGACATCGGCGCCGACAAGCAGGCGGACTACTTTAAATTGAAGAAGGAAGAAAACCCGGCGATGGGCTACCGCGCGATCCGGATCTGCCTCACAAGACCAGAAATCTTCCGAACCCAGCTTCGGGCGATCTATCGCGCCAGCGCATTCGGAAAGATTTCCATCATGTTCCCAATGATCGCATCCCTTTGGGAAGTCCAGAAGGCGAAGGAGATCGCGGCCTCTGTCCGTGATGAACTAAAGGAACAGGGCGTTCCATTCGGCAATGTGGCCATCGGCATCATGATCGAGACCCCGGCGGCGGCGATCATCAGCGAGGATCTGGCAAAAGAGGTGGATTTCTTCAGTATCGGAACCAATGACCTTGTCCAGTACACGTTAGCCATCGACAGACAAAACGAGAAATTGGATGAATTCTACGATCCGAAACATCCGGCGGTGCTGCGGCTGATCCGCTTTGTGGCGGAGAGTGGCCATAAGTACGGCTGTATGGTTGGAATCTGCGGTGAACTTGGCGCGGAGACGGATCTCACGGAAGATTTTTTGAAGATGGGAATCGATGAACTGTCGGTGTCCCCGTCCTTCCTGTTAAAAGTGCGGGAGAAGATCAGACAGACGGATCTTACAAAATAAAATCGAGCGCATCCTGCGCATAGAGGAGTCATAAATGCAGACAGAAAAAAATATGGCAGGTCCATACGAGATCATCGTACTGGACCTGGACGGCACGCTGACAAACCGGGACAAGGTGGTCACACCGCGGACGAAGGCGGCACTTATGAAGGCGCAGGAGCGCGGAAAAAAGGTGGTTCTCGCGTCGGGACGCCCGACCCAGGGCGTGATGCCGCTTGCGAAAGAGCTGCGCCTGGACGAGTACAGCGGGTATATTCTCTCCTTCAACGGCGGACGGATCATCAACTGCAAGACCGGGGAGACCGTGTTTGCGAGATCTCTGCCGGTTTCTGCCAATAAGAAGATCATTGGGCTTGCAGAGGAACATCAGGTGGACATCGCCACATACGAGGGCAGCAGGATCATTTCCTCAAATCCGGAGTCCCCGTACGGAAGGCTGGAGAGCCGGATCAACGGGATGGAGCTCTGGAAACCGGAGGACATGAAGGAATATGTAAACTTTGAGGTCCCGAAATTTCTTATGATGGAGGACGGCGATTACCTTGCGATGGTGGAGCCGAAGGTGAAGGCGGCCATGGGAAAAAATTTCAGCATTTACCGCTCAGATCCGTTCTTTCTTGAGGTCCTGCCGAAGGGAATCGATAAGGCTCAGAGTCTGGAGCGCCTGCTGGAAGTCCTGGGACTCACGAAAGAGCAGATGATCGCCTGCGGGGACGGTTACAATGACCTCACGATGATCAAGTATGCGGGCCTCGGTGTTGCCATGGAAAATGCGGTCCTGCCGGTGCGGAGTGCGGCGGATTATATCACGGCGTCCAACAACGATGACGGTGTTGGGCTGGTTGTGGAGAAATTTATGTTGGCATAGAAAATGGCTGCTTATATTCCAACGGGATATGGCAGCCATAACTCTTTTTGCTTTTTTATGCAGAAACACTGGACTTTTTGAATCTAACGTGTTAAACTGTGATTAGTGCGTTGAACGAAATGATCCATAAAGATGCAGCAAAAATATTGTTCTGAGCTTGCTGCAAATATGAAGCAGAAGGGGTAACAGTAAACATGAATAAGAAAATCAAGACAGACGCAGTTGATCACCTTTTTGAGGCGATTCTGACATTGAAGACGCCGGAAGAGTGCTATGCCTTTTTCGAGGACGTCTGCACGGTGAATGAACTATTGTCCTTATCTCAGCGTTATGAGGTTGCGAAGATGCTGAGGGAAAAACGGACATATCTCGATATCGCGGAGAGCACAGGTGCTTCCACCGCAACGATCAGCCGTGTAAACCGGTCTTTAAATTACGGAAGTGACGGATACGATATGGTATTCAAGCGCCTTGGATTCGAGAAACTCGATGATGAGAACGGCGCGGAGAAATAAGAGAAAGTATTTTTAATATGTAAAAAAAGGCCTTCTGACAGAAGCAAAATGGGGATTGCTTCTGAAGGAAGGTCTTTTTGAATTATTTCTTTTTCTTCGGCGGATTCTTGGCCCGAAGCTCATCCGCCAGCCGTTCGATCATCTGCTTCTTCAGGAACACATCAAACGCCAGCTCACAGATAAACGCGAAGAGCTGCAGCGATTCCTCGTTCTCCGGGTCCGCGGCACCTTCCGCAGCAGGGGGAAACGTCTCTTTCGCCTTCTCAAATTTCTCTTTCACATCATCCTTCAGCCGATCCATCTGATCATGTTCCATGGAGAAGATCTTTGTGTAGATCTCTGCCAGGGAGGATTCCGATGTGCCGAAATGGTTCTCCGTAATATAGGAAAGAACCGTCTCGATATCCGTGAAGCTCAGCAGATTTTTAAAATAATAGATAAATACCAGAAGCAGGATATGTTCCTGGGTATATTTTTTCCGTACCGGGGATGGAAGCAGGTTGTTTTTCGCATAGTTGTTGATCATAGTCTTTGTCAGAACCTTGTCTTCCGGGTAGCGCTTTAACTCACCGAGGTGCTTCTCCATAAAGGTCGTCACCTGATCCATATAGAGGTCGATCTGCGGGATCTCATCCACATGAATGTGGTCGAGGCTGTCCAGGTGGGCAAGCAGCTCATTCAGTCGTTCTTCATTCGTTCTCATGGTGAAACTCCTTTCATCCATCTATTATATAGTATTAAAAACTATATGACAAGGGGCAAAGATGATTTTAAACAAAAAGCGCATCATCCGGGGACGATATCCCGGATGGTGCGCTTTCGACTGTTTATACTTTTATACTGAAAAGAGTTATCTGCTATGCTCCTGCAGCAGTCCCTGTTCCGCATAATACCGTTCAGCTCCCGGATGAAGCTCGATCGGAAGATCCTCGTACATGAATCCCGTCTGTGAGGCATAGGAGAGGGCGGGATGGAGATCCTTTAAGCGGTCACGGTTCTCGTAGAGGATTGAGGTGATCTCATAGACGAGATCGTCGCTCATGTTCTCGCTGACGCAGAGGAGACATTTGATCCCAAAGGTCGCAACATTCTCGTCCTGACCGTTGTAGGTACCGGCGGGGATCTCCTCCATATAATAGAATGGATTGGAGCGGATGATGGAGCGGAGCTCAGAATCCGTGTATTTTAAAAGATGGCACGGAACCGCGTCCGCCAGCTTTGCGAGTCCGGAAATTGGCACACCGGTAAACCCGTGGATCGCGTCGAGGGTCATGTTTTTAACCTCCTCAGCGCCCGAGCCGAGGCCGCAGTTGACAAGGGTGGAATTCTGTTCCGTGACACCGAGAACACTCAGGGAGATCTTTGCGGCGAGCTCCGTGGTGGAATCATGAGGACCGACCCCAAGTTTATTCCCCTTCAGATCATGCACGTAAAAAATACCGGAATCATCCCGGGCCATCCAATTCGAGATGCTTGGATAGAGGGCTGCGATGACCTTGAGTCCTTTAAACGGAGCGTCCTTGAATTCCCCGCTTCCGTTTACCGCGGCAAAGGCCACGTCACCGCTGACGAGTCCGAGATCGATGCTTCCTTGTTCGAGGGAACGGACATTCCCGGCGGAGCCCGTGGAAGCGCTGATGTTCAGTTTGAGGGTGGAGTCAGCATCCTCAACGACCCCGGAGATCGCTTTTCCGACCGGGTACATGGTCCCGCCGCTGTCGGCAGTTCCGATCGTCAGGATTTTTAATGAATCTGATGCTGCCCCTGTCTGGTCCTGCGGGGGCGCGGAAGCCTTTCCGCATCCGCCAAGCGCGAGACCGGTGCAGAGGAGGAACAAAGAAATTATGTGTGAAAATTTATGCATGAAGATATCCTATTCCTTGTGTGTTCAGGCTGTAAAACCGGAAAAAGCTCCGGACAGCTTTTGTAACTTTACATCTTTAGAGTATAACATAAAATCTGTGGCAGATACAATGTATTTTAGAAAAACAAACAAAAACCGGTCGGAGAGGGGGGATCTCCGACCGGAAAAGAGGGTTATACAAATGAGAAACCAATAAATATTGTAAGGCTCTGTCAACTCCGGAACAGACTTCCGAAGATGGAGAGGAAGATCGGGTTGTAGATATCGTCGATGATAACGGCAAAGGATGGATATAAAACCCAGGCGATAGTGTGCCAGCCGTACTGGTCCATGATCGCTTTCTCGTTTGCGACGGCGTTGGAACCGGAACCGCAGCCCCAGCCGATGTTTCCGGCTGTCATGACAGCTGCACCGTAATCGCGTCCAAAGAGGTTGAAGGATACAAAGATTCCAAAGAGTGCCATGAAAATGCCCTGTGCTACGAGGATAATGCCCATCTGTCCTGCAAGAGGAGCAAGCTTCGTGAAATCGGTGGTCATAAGTACGAGGGCAAGGTAGAGCTCTAAGAACATATGCTCAATAGCGTCAACCTCCGGCACATAGAACTTGATTCCGGTTGCTTCCATGACGTTTCTCGCGATGGCACCTGCGAAGAGGCAGCCGATGAATTTCGGCATCTCGATCATCGGGATGTTGTCAAGCAGACAGTAGATCGGCATTCCGAGCGCTGCGAGAAGAAGACACATCGCGAACATCATGATCATTTTCGTGTTGTTAAGCTCCGGAACCTTGCCGGTTGCGTGTGCTTCCGGTTTGTCGTTCGGATCAGACTTTAAGCCATGCTTTGCGATCAGGAAGGCTGCAACCGGACCGCCGATCAGGGAACCCATGATATTTCCCATGGTACCTGCCGCGACACCAACAACGGTGGCATCCGGCGCGCCCCATTCCTCAAAGATCGGGCCGAACGCAGACGCGGTGCCGACACCGCCGGACATCGCCGCGGAAGAACACTGGAGCGCTAAGAGCGGGTGCATTCCGATGAGCTGGCTCAGTGCGTATCCTAAGAGGTCCTGACAGGTGATCAGAAGACATGCTGCAAATGCGATGAGGATACAGAGCTTTCCGCCTGCGTGCTTTAACATCTTCGCGCTGAAGCCGAAGCCTACGCAGAGGAAGAATAAGTTCTGGCAGAGATCCTTCATGATCGTCGCGTCGAAGGAGATTCCGACGATTCCGGCACCCTTGATGCAGGATACGATGATCGAGAAGATCAGACCGGAAATAACAGGCGCCGGGATTGCGTATTTTCTGAGCGCCTCAGAACGGGCAACGATGGCCCTGCCAAGGAAGATCACGATGGCCGCGAAACCGAGAGTACACAGGTACTCAAACTTGAAAGAGGCGACTGCTCCGTCGGCTGCCGGTTTGTAGGTGCCGAAATAACTGATGATACTTTCCATAAGAGTTCCTCCAATCCTTTTTTAGTAGGTGTGTTCCGATAGACTCCCGAAAATAAAACAGTGAATGGAACTGTTTTATTTCCCCACAGAGGAATCTGCCGGAGGTGTTTGGGAAGGTAAAATCTTTATGAAAAAAGAATAAAATATTTTCAAATAAAATGCAATTTTAATAAGTATTAACCAATAATTGTAACTTAAGTAACAAAAATACAGTAAAAAACTTACAAAAACGGATACAGAGAGAATATAAAGCTATACGGAAAATTAGCGGGAAAGGACTTGACATCTTTGAGCGTCCCGCGCAGCCGGTATCTTTGCGCAAAAAATCCGCCCGGAAGAGTGGGAATCTCTCCGGGCGGATATAAGAGGGGTATGTTTCAAGATCAAAAACTGTATATGGGATACGACTTGCGATCAGCCTTTGAATAAGCCACCAAAGATGGAAAGGAAGATCGGGTTATAGATATCATCGATGATAACAGCGAAGGACGGGTAAAGAACCCATGCGATGTTATGCCATCCGTACTGATCCATAACAGCCTTTTCGTTCGCTACTGCGTTCGGACCGGAACCGCAGCCCCAACCGATGTTGCCGGCTGTCATAACGGCTGCGCCGTAGTCACGGCCAAAGAGGTTGAAGGAAACGAAGATACCGAACAGAGCCATGAGGATCGCCTGTGCTACGAGGATGATACCCATCTGGCCTGCAACCGGGGCAAGCTTTGTGAAGTCTGTTGTCATAAGAACAAGTGCAAGGTAAAGCTCCAGGAACATATGCTCGATGGCGTCAACCTCCGGAACATAGAACTTGATGTTTGCAGCTTCCATGACGTTTCTTGCGATGGCACCTGCGAAGAGGCAGCCGATGAATTTCGGCATCTCAATCATCGGGATATTGTCGAGTAAGCAGTAAATCGGCATGCCGAGAGCTGCGAGAAGTAAGCACATTGCGAACATCATGATCATCTTTGTGTTGTCAAGCTCCGGTGCCTTGCCGGTTGCCTTTGCTTCCGGCTTATCGTTCGGGTCAGCCTTTAAACCGTGCTTTGCGATCAGGAAAGCCGCAACCGGACCACCGATGAGGGAGCCCATAACGTTACCAAGAGTACCTGCCGCAACACCGATCGTTGTAGCATCCTGTGCACCCCAGCCCTCGAAGATCGGACCAAAGGCAGATGCGGTACCAACACCACCGGACATCGCTGAGGAAGAACACTGAAGAGCGAGGAGCGGATTTAAGTTGATCAGGTGAGCGATCGCAACACCGAGAACATCCTGACAGGTGATCAGGAGGCAGGCAGCAAATGCGATCATGACGCAGAGCTTTCCGCCTGCATGTCTTAACATCTTTGCGCTGAAGCCGAAGCCTACGCAGAGGAAGAAGAGGTTCTGACAGAGGTCTTTCATGACCTTTGCGTCAAAACTGATACTGACTGTGCCGGTCATCTTGATCGCGGAAATCAGGAGTGAAAAGATGATACCGGAAACAACCGGAGCAGGAATCGCATATTTTCTTAATGCCGCGGAATGTGCGACGATTGCGCGTCCGAGGAAGATTACGATTGCTGCAAAGCCGAGAGTACATAAATACTCAAATTTAAAATTTGCGATTGCGCCATCGGCAGCTGGTGTGTAGGTGCCGAAATAGCTGATGATATTTTCCATAAAATATCCTCCTATCCTTTTTTTGCCTTACACATTCCGCTCTTCTTTTCCTGTCCCGGGAATCCGGAAACAGCTCACAGATGAAAAGAAAAGCGCTCCATCTGTTTATACCCCGTTTACATTGATGAAAATGTGTAAAAACTTTATAAAAAGAATAAAAGATTTTGTGCATGGTGTCAATTTAAGTAAGTAAGTAACAGGTTTTGTAAATATCGTAACTGCCGCCGGAGGGCAAATCATTTTTGCCCGAATCCATATTTGATCGAAGGGCGGCCGCCGGTCTTGTAATCGATCGTGCTGATGATCTCGCCGGTGTCTACCATATAGTTCATGTATCTGCGGATCGTGATGCGGGAGAGGTGGATCTGCTCGGCGATCTGCTCGCTGGTAAAGAAGCCATTCCGGTTGTTCTGCAGATATTCCCGGATCATGGCAAGGGTTGTCTCGTTCAATCCCTTTGCGAGTGACGGCTTTGCGTCTGCCCTCTGGTCATTCACGGAAAAGAGACGGTCGATATCGTGCTGGCCGAGTCCCCCGTGGCTGTGCTCCAGATACTTCTTTGTCTCGGTAAAACGGTCAAGAGCTGTCTTAAAACGCGTATATTCGAAGGGTTTCACGAGATAGTCGGTGATCCCGCGATTTAACAGGGAGCGGACGATATCCGTATCGTTCGCGGAGGTGACCATAATGACGGATGGTGTGAGGCCGGCATTGTGGAGGGCATCGAGAAATTCACCGCCGTTCATGACAGGAGTATAGTAATCGAGAATGATCAGGTCAGTGGGATTCGTCTTCAGGTAGGGGAGCGCCTCCGACCCGTTTTTAAAGATCCGGTCCACCCGGAATTCCGGAGTGACCTCGACATACTGTTTATTGATGGAGGCGACCATCGGATCGTCCTCGATGATGATTACATGGTACATGGTGTATGCTTCCTTTCCGTAAATGTGATGGTAAAGCAGGTGCCCTCTCCCGGTTCTGTCTCGATGGAGATCTCGCCGTTCCCGCTGTCTACAAGCTGTTTGATCAGGAAAAGTCCGGTCCCGCGGTTTGTGCCCTTGGACGAGACGCCCTTTTCATAGATCCTGTCGATCAGATCCGGATGGATCCCGCGCCCGGTGTCCTCACAGGTGATGATATTGCAGCCCGGGTCACAGTAGATCCCGAGTGTGATCTCCCGGATCTCAGGGCTGCCTGCGGAAAGCTCCTCGATGGCATTTTCGAGAAGATTTCCGACGATCGTGATATAGTTTTCGACCGGAAGAAGGAGATCCTTTTCCAGACAGCGGCTGTCCGGGGAGACGGTGAGCAGGATGCCGAGCTCCGCGGCATGCATCATTTTTCCGATCACAAGGGCGCAGATCTTTGATACGCGCAGACAGTCCGCAGTCTGGCGGATCGACTGGCTGGAGACAAGGTTGCTGTTGATAATGAAGTTGATGGCCTCCTCCGTCTGACCGGTCTGGAGGTAGCCCAGGATCACGTGGAGCTTATTTAAAAATTCGTGGTTGAAGGCGCGCAGTGTGTCAAGCATCGCCTTTGCTCCGGTGAGCTCGTCCATGACCGTCTCCATCTCCGTCTGGTCATTGATGATCGTGAGGATCACCGGATGCTCCGTCTGGGTGTCTGCCGGAATCTCACTGACCAGAAGTCTTCGGTTCTCACAGGTGCAGGCACGGTGGTAGGACGGTGTGCCGGACGCGAGGACCCGGTCTGCCTGGGATTCCGGGAAGAAATCCCTGAAAGTGCGTCCTTCCATAAGAGGTTCAGTCCGTTCCTGTCCGGAAGTCCCATCGTCCGGGGAGACAGAAGGCGGATCCTCCGGTTTTTCAGGCAGGACATGAAAGAGATTTTCTGCCGCCTGATTTGCGTAGACCACGGAACCGGTGGAATCCGTGGCGACAAGCCCCTCCTCCAGTGCATTCAGCACGGTATCCTGACGCAGATACAGGTCGAGAAGCTCCGTCGGATGATGTCCCATCAGGGAATCCCGGAGAAGGGAGACGAGTCCGTGAGCCAGAAGAATGCTGACGAGCAGCATGATCATTGCTGCTAATAAATAGGTAGGAAAGACTTCGTGGATCTGCTCTGAGATATAGGTGTTGAAGACCGACGCTATAACGAATCCGATGATCGCTCCGTCGCTGTTCCGGATCGAATGGAAAGCCCGCCGCTGGGAACCGTTTGTACCGTAGCCGATGGTGATATAGGGCTGGCTTCCCTTTAATATTGCCTCCTCCTCGCCGCCGACGAAGGTTTCCCCCGTCTCCTTCCGGTTTGTGTGGTAGAACCGCAGCCCGGTCGTATTATAAATGGCTATGACATTGAGATCGGGAAAATTTTCAGACAGGGAATCCAGAGCTTCATTGGCGGATCCGTCCGGATAACCGTTTTCCAGCATGGAGACAACATTGTCCATGGAGGCGACATAGGCGGCGAGGGCGCTGATGTTTTTATCGATCTCCTGACGCTGACGTGTAATCGTCGAAAAAAGGGTTATACTTAAGGAGAGGAGCAGCAGGCAGACGGACACTGCCATAAAGCTGAAAAACAACTGGCTCTCCAGGGATAGTTTTCGAAATTTCTGCATCATGAAACGTGTCCTCCATAGTGGAATACAGGGTATTGATATTTATGCCTTAGTATAAAAAAAAAAAGAAGGAGTTTCAAGAGGAAAGATGACGAAAAAAAGAGGGATTCCCGGCTTTTGCCGAAAAAAGGAGAAAATCTTCGATTCATATTGGGAAAAGTTTGTAAAAAGGACTTGCTATTTCTGGCAGAATTATGTACAATAAAACCAAGGTTGATTAATATTTAACAATCATAACTGTTTGGCGTTTCAGAGTATCCTTTATGTTCCGTGAAACGTGCGGACATGCTGAATGGTTATGAAACGACCACACATCATTTTCTAGGAGGAAAAGAAAAATGGCAGTTAAAGTTGCGATTAATGGTTTTGGCCGTATTGGCCGTCTTGCATTCAGACAGATGTTTGGCGCAGAAGGATTCGAGATCGTTGCGATCAACGACTTAACTTCTCCGGAGATGCTCGCACACCTTTTAAAATATGATTCCACACAGGGCAGATACGCTCTTGCGGATACAGTATCCTACGGTGAGGATTCTATCACTGTTGATGGCAAAGAGATCAAGATCTACGCGAAAGCAAACGCAGCAGAGCTTCCGTGGGGCGAGATCGGTGTAGACGTTGTTCTTGAGTGCACAGGCTTCTACACATCCAAAGCAAAAGCACAGGCTCATATCGATGCAGGCGCTAAGCACGTTATCATTTCCGCTCCGGCAGGAAACGATCTTCCGACGATCGTTTACAACGTAAACCACGAGACATTAAGCAAAGATGACCACATCATCTCCGCTGCTTCCTGTACAACAAACTGCCTTGCTCCGATGGCAAAGGCATTAAACGATTCTTACCCGATCCAGTCCGGTATTATGTGCACGATCCACGCTTACACAGGCGACCAGATGACACTTGACGGACCGCAGAGAAAGGGCGATAAGAGAAGAAGCCGTGCAGCAGCGATCAATATCGTTCCGAACAGCACAGGCGCTGCAAAGGCAATCGGCCTTGTAATTCCGGAATTAAACGGTAAGCTCATCGGTTCTGCTCAGCGTGTTCCTACACCGACAGGTTCCACAACGATCTTAACAGCTGTTGTTAAGGGCCAGCCGACAAAGGAATCCATCAACGCAGCAATGAAAGCAGCTTCCAACGAGTCCTTCGGCTACAACACAGATGAGATCGTTTCCAGCGATATCGTTGGTATGAGATACGGTTCTCTCTTCGATGCAACACAGACAATGGTTCTCCCGATCGACGAGAACACATCTGAGGTTCAGGTTGTATCCTGGTACGACAACGAGAACTCCTACACAAGCCAGATGGTTCGTACAATTAAGCACTTCGGAAAACTGTTAAATGCTTAATCGGTCCACAGAAATTGTGACAAATTAGACTCACTGAGGGGTCCGGTCTGTTGAGGACCGGATCCCTTTTTTATGTAACAGGAAATTACGAGGAATTCCCTGTTGCATAAAAAGGCACTGACGTGCCAAAGATGCGCACTCGTGCGAAGATGTAAACTGTCGCAAGCGACCGCACGAGGCGCGAGAATGTGCCAAGGCACATTCTTTTTTACACGGAAAGCGCGCGAAAGCCCGCCTCCCGCGTAAGACTCCGGCGGCTGCCGTGGGTCGGAAGACAGGAAGATGTCTGTCAGAAAATATCAAGGAGGAATTCCGACATGTCTTTAAATAAGAAAACAGTTGATGATATCAACGTAAAAGGTAAAAGAGTTTTAGTCCGCTGCGATTTCAATGTACCGCTTAAGAACGGCGAGATCACAGATGAGACACGTATCAACGCGGCTCTCCCGACGATCCAGAAGCTGATCAACGATGGCGGCAAGGTAATTCTCTGCTCCCACCTCGGAAAAGTTAAAAACGGACCGAACGAGGGAGAATCCCTTGCACCGGTTGCAAAGAGCCTTTCCGCAAAGCTTGGAAAGGAAGTTGTATTCGTTTCTGATTACAATGTAACCGGTGAAGCTGCAACAAAGGCAGTGGATGCTATGAAAGAAGGGGACGTAGTCCTTCTTCAGAATACACGTTTCCGTGGCGCTGAGGAGACAAAGAACGGCGAGAAGTTCAGCAAAGAGCTCGCGGATCTCGCAGACGATTATGTATGCGATGCATTCGGTTCCTCCCACAGAGCACACGCTTCCGTAGCAGGTGTTACAAAATTCATCTCCGCAAAGGGCGGCTCCAACGTAGTCGGATACCTGATGGAGAAAGAGATCGCGTTCCTTGGAAACGCGGTTGAGAATCCGGTTCGTCCGTTCGTAGCGATCCTCGGCGGCGCAAAGGTTGCTGATAAGTTAAATGTGATCTCCAACCTGCTTGAGAAGTGTGATACCCTCATCATCGGCGGCGGTATGGCTTATACCTTCTTAAAGGCACAGGGCAAGGAGATCGGTAAGTCCTTAGTTGACGATACAAAGATCGACTACTGCAAGGAGATGATGGAGAAGGCAGAAAAGCTTGGAAAGAAGCTTCTCCTTCCGGTAGATACAACTGTTGTTGCTGAGTTCCCGAACCCGATCGACGCACCGGTTGAGGTTGAGTACGTTTCCGTGGACGCGATCCCGGCAGACAAAGAGGGCGTTGATATCGGACCGGAGACCTGCAAGCTCTACACAGAAGCTGTAAAGAGTGCAAAGACGGTTGTATGGAACGGACCGATGGGCGTATTCGAGAACCCGACTCTCGCTGCAGGTACCATCGCGGTTGCGAAAGCACTTGCTGAGACAGACGCTACAACGATCATCGGCGGCGGCGATTCCGCGGCAGCAGTCAATCAGCTCGGCTTCGGTGATAAGATGAGCCATATCTCCACAGGCGGCGGCGCATCCTTGGAGTTCCTGGAAGGAAAAGAGCTTCCGGGCGTTGCTGCAGCGGATGACAAATAATGAATGAAACCAGTACACAGTGCGCCTGAAAAGGCATGAAAAGGCGCTGCAAGCTCGCTTGCATAAGCCTTTTCAGGTCTTTTCAGGCATAGGGGGCGCGCCCCCGGCTTCTTGTTTTTATGAAATAAAAACAAGAAGATGCACGGTGGGGAGCAAATGTACGCATTTACTTTCCTGGCTGTAAATATTATAGTGTCCGAGATTCCAGATCCGGGACGGCGATCCCGTCCCGGATTTTGTGATATAAAATTGGTATATATGGGGGTAGAGAACCATGGCAAGAAAGAAAATTATCGCTGGAAACTGGAAAATGAACATGACTCCGTCCGAGGCAGTGGCACTCGTTGAGACATTAAAGCCGCTCGTTAAGACGGAGGAAGCGGACGTTGTATTCTGCGTACCGGCTATCGACATCATTCCTGTCGTAAAGGCATGCGAGGGAACCAATATCGAGGTTGGCGCTGAGAATATGTATTTCGAGGAGAAGGGCGCGTACACAGGCGAGATCTCCCCGAACATGCTGACAGATGCCGGCGTAAAATATGTGATTATCGGACATTCCGAGAGAAGAGAGTACTTCGCTGAGACAGATGAGACTGTCAATAAGAAAGTCTTAAAGGCATTCGAGCATGGACTGACCCCGATCATCTGCTGCGGTGAGACTCTTACTCAGAGAGAACAGGGAATCACTCTGGACTGGATCCGCAAACAGGTGAAGATCGCGTTCCAGAACGTGATAGCAGATCAGGCAAAGACTGCTGTGATCGCTTACGAGCCGATTTGGGCCATCGGAACCGGAAAGACAGCTACCACGGAGCAGGCTGAGGAAGTCTGCGGAGCGATCCGTGCGTGCATCGGTGAGATCTACGACGAGGCAACAAAGGAAGCGATCCGCATCCAGTACGGCGGATCTGTAAACGCCGGAAACGCTGCAGAGCTCTTTGCGCAGGCGGATATCGACGGAGGACTTGTCGGCGGCGCGTCCTTAAAGGCTGATTTTGGAAAGATCGTAAATTACAAATAAGGTAACTATTCAGTACCTTCATAGTTACGTGCAAAAATCCATTCCAGATCAGCTTCGCTGATGGGATTTTTGCCTTCCAGCCTATGTTTTCTTACGGTCAGCGCAGCAAGTGCGCAGACCTACTGAACAGTTACCAAATAAGTATCATATATGCAGGAAGAGATTCCCGGCTGTATGAATATGCAGTTTACATAAAACTGCAAGGGAAATAACAGAAAAAATTTTGAGCGCTGTGTCATGGAAAATAGGATGTGACACAGCGCCTTTTATTTACGCGAACAACGAGCCAAAGTCCGCGCTTGCGCGAGACCTTGGCGATTGTCGCGATAACAAGGGGAAACTCGCGAAGCGTGTTTTCACTTGTTTACAATTTACAATAGTGACAATCTGTCATTTTTTTGCGTCCACCCTATTGACTGGAAAGAATGAAAATGTTACGATATTTAGATGTTCAAAATATTTTAGACAAAAATGATTTGATTTTACAGGAATCCGGCTGCGTCGGATCAGAGAATGAAAGAGGAAATACCTATATGAAGAAGATTGGAATCGTAACAGACAGTCACAGCAGCATCAGCCAGGAAGAGGCGGAAAAACTTGGGATTTTTGTCCTGCCGATGCCGTTTTACATCGATGGGGAGTGTTTTTATGAGAGCGTTACACTGTCCCGCGAACTTTTTTTTGAGAAGCTGGCGGCCGGGGCGGATATTACGACGTCCCAGCCATCCCCGACTGCGGTGATGGAAATCTGGGATAAGGCGCTGGAGCAGTTTGAAAAGATTCTTTATATGCCGATCAGCAGCGGTCTCAGCGGTTCCTACGAGACGGCGATGATGTTGGCGAAGGATGAAGCGTATGAGGGGCGTGTTCTCGTTGTAGATGACGGACAGGTTGCGGCTCCGCTCCACCAGATGGTATTAGATACGTTGGATATGATCGAAAAGGGATATGAGGCAGAACAGATCCGTGATCTTCTTGAAAGGGCGGGAGACCGGATGATGATCTATATCGCGCTCCAGACGCTGGAGTGCTTAAAGAAAGGCGGAAGAGTGACACCAGCGGCAGCGGCGTTGGGATCTGTGTTTAATATCAAGCCGATCCTGAAGCTGCAGACAGGAAAGCTGGACTCCTTTAAGAAATGTCACGGGATCGTAAAAGCAAAGAAGGCGGCCATCGAGGCCATGCAGGCAGAGATCCGGGATAACTTTCAGGACGCGTTAAATGACGGCGCCCTTCACCTTCTGGCGGCCTCCAGCGGAACGGACGAGGAGAATGCGGCATGGGTCGAGGAGATCAGGGAGGCATTTCCGGGCGTTCCGCTTCTCTACGATAATCTGTCCCTCGGCGTATCCTGTCATATCGGACCGGGTGGAATGGGAATCGGGTGCGCGGTGGCACCGGATTATAAGAGAGTGTAATGCCGGGGATATGGTTCTTTTGCAGCATGTGCGCCGGGTAGAAGCTGATTGCGGAATTCGATAAGAGTTTCAGAGGTGAGTTTCAGATAGAAGTTGTAAGCTCTGTGAGTGTTGCGTGTATACAAAATTTGTCTTATAATAAAAGACAGACCATAAAAAATGAATGTTGTTTTGCACACCGGAAAACACAATCCTGCAGCAGGGCGAAGGTCTGCAGGCAGGGAGGTGTAGGTGCGCATAGAAGGAGGTAATGATGGAATACCGTAGATTTGGAAATACGATCGTAGCAAGGATCGATCAGGGTGAGGACGTTCTTGAGAAGATGAAGCGCATCGCGATGCTTGAGGATGTGAAGCTTGCGAGCGTCAGCGCATTAGGTACATTTTCTTCCATGACCGTAGGAATTTATGATCTGGAAAGGCGTCAGTTTATGGGAAATGATTTCGAGGGAATGTTTGAAATCGTTTCTTTCACAGGAACCATCAACACGATGGACGGCAAGTATTACAGCCACATCCACGCGGCGGCAGCCGACGCGAAGGGCAATGTGTACGGCGGGCATTTAAGTCATGGCATTATCGGAGCAACCTGCGAGATGGTGATTACGGTGATTGACGGAGTTGTGGATCGTGTAAAAGATGAGGAGACAGGACTCAATGTCTTTAACTTTAAGTGTTAAAGTGCAGAAAGGTAACTTCTCAGCAGGTCTGCGCGTAACTGTGAAGGTACTGAATCGTTACATATTTTTGTGAATTGTGATAAGAGATAAGAAAAGATCGATAAGGAGCAGGTTATGGAACAGATGATTCCGGGATTTCTGGAAGAGATGTTGAAAAAACAGTATGGAGAGGAAGCTTTCGCGAAGATCCTCGCGGGATATCAGGCGAGACGCCCGGTGACACTCCGGGTCAATCCCCTAAAGGCGGACCGGAACTCGGTGGAGCAGGCACTTACCGGTGCCGGGATCGCGTTTAAAAATGTATCATGGTATGAGGACGCGATGATCATCGAGGGTGCAAGGGAGCCGGAGATCCAGGAACTTCCGATCTATAAGGAAGGCGGAATCTATCTCCAGAGCCTTTCCTCCATGCTGCCGCCGCTGTTTCTCGGTCCAAAGGCGGGAGAGTCCGTCCTCGATATGGCTGCCGCTCCGGGCGGAAAGACGACCCAGATGGCGGCGATGACGGGAAATCAGGCGCAGATCACGGCCTGCGAGAAGAATAAGGCGCGGTCGGAAAAGTTAAAATACAATCTGGAAAAGCAGGGGGCATCCGGAACCTACGTGATGGTGGAGGACGCAAGAAAGCTTGATGATTTCTTTTCCTTCGACCGGATCCTCTTAGACGCGCCCTGCAGCGGAAGCGGAACCGTAGAAGTGCGGGACGGTGTCTGCCGGACAAAAATCTCAAAGGAACTTGTGGAAAGATCCGCGAGAACGCAGGAAGAACTGTTAAAAAAAGCGCTGAAGCTCTTAAAATCCGGACATGAGATGGTCTACTCCACCTGCTCAATCTTAAAAGAGGAGAATGAAGGTCTCTTAAAGCGCGTGTTAAAGAGTTCAGGCGGAGAACTTGTACCGATCGGGGAAGAGTGGACGAAGGAACTTCCGTTACTTCCGAACGCGATGCCGGGGACACTCCTCGTGGGACCGGATGAATTGTTTGAGGGATTTTTTGTGGCGAAGATCAGAAAAAAATAGAAGCTCCGCGAGGAACTTCTATTTTTTTGCAAAAAAACGCTTTAAGCTTTTATTCCGCCTTGCGGTTCTCAACCTCGATCCGTTTCAGCTCAGGCATGATCGTGATCAGCATCGTGAGAATGCAGGCGGTTCCGCCGATGACATTGGAGACCGGCTCAGCGAGGAATACGCCGTCGGTTCCCATATGCATGGCGTAGGGGAGAAAGTAGGTCAGCGGTACGACGATGAATACTTTGCGGAGCAGGGAGAAGAAGATCGCAAAGACCTTCTTGTTCAGGGATTTAAATACCGCCTGACCGATGTACTGGAGGTCCATAAAGATAAAAGCCGCAAAATACATGTTCAGCGCCGGAACTGCATCCTGGATCAGCGTCGCGTCCGAGCTGAAAATACGGATCAGCGTTTCCGGGATGAGGATGATCATGCTCCACATGACGGCCGTGTAACCGAAAACGAGGAGACTCATGATCAGAATGGATTTCCGCACGCGTCCCGGTCTGCGGGCACCGTAGTTGTAGCTCAGGATTGGGGAGGTTCCCTCTACCATGGCGTGGATCGGAGTCTCAACAAGCTGGCGCACACTGGAGATGATGGTCATGACGGAGATATAGATATCGCCGCCGGTGACGGAAAGAATATTGTTGCAGCAGATCGTTACGAGACTGTTGGTGAGCTGCATGATAAATCCGGCTGCACCGAGGCTGAGGATATTTTTCGCGTGTCCGGTACATTCCGGGATCTCATTCTTATGAAGGAACCGCAGCTTCAACTCGGATTTTTTCGTGAGGAAAAACACGACGAAGGCGGCAGATAGGCACTGGGAGATCACGGTGGCGATGGCTGCGCCGCGGACGCCGAGTCCGAGGGCAAAAATAAAGAGCGGATCAAGCACAAGGTTCGTTCCGGCACCGATCGCGACGGATAACATGCCGATGCTGGAGTAGCCCTGGGCGTTGATAAACGGGTTCATGCCGACCGCGATCATCGACGGCAGGGTTCCGATCAGATAGAGCATCATATACGGATAGGCGTAAACGATGGCCTCAGCGGAAGCGCCGAAGAGGATCAGGATCGGGCGGGCGAAGAGGAAGCCGACCGCCATCAGGATCACCGCGCAGACACAGAGCATTGTAAAAGAAGTGTTCATAATGCGCCTTGCTGTGTCAGGGTCCTTTTTCCCGCGGAAGATCGAGAAGAGCGGTGCACCGCCGGTTCCAAAGAGATTGCTGAAGGCTGTGATGATGACAATGATCGGAAAGCATAAGCCGACCGCGCCGAGAGCGGCTGTTCCGATCTCCGGGATCCGCGCGATGTAGATGCGGTCCACGATATTATATAGAAGGTTTAAGATCTGGGCAATCAGCATGGGGAGCGCGGCTCCGAGGATATTGCCCGTTATGGTTCCGTTTTCAAAATCAATACGTTTCATATGTATGGTAGATTCGATTCGATCCTTTCTAAATTTTCTCTTGCGTTTCAAGTATAGCATCCCCTATAATATATGTAAATTATTGTTTTTGTATAGAAATAAAATAAAATCTATATAATATAAGAAGATTCTTTGTATTCAGACTATGATTTTTACGATCCGGGATCCGAATTCCACAATTCGCACCGCTGCGAGAGTGGAGGTCCGCAGATCGCCGGTCAGACAGGAGAGATGATGGAGATCAGACAGTTGGAATACTTCCGGGCCATCGTTGACGCCGGAACCATCAGTGGGGCGGCGAGGGAGCTTCATATGACACAGCCGCCGTTAAGCTACCAGATGAAAATGCTGGAGGAGGAACTTCAGGTGCCGCTTTTTATCCGCGGTATGAAGCATATCACACTGACGGAGGCAGGAAAAACGCTCTACGAACAGGCGGGAAAGATCCTGATGCTTTCGGAGGTAACGAAGCGTGAGGTCATAAAATCAAGTCAGGCGGCGACGATCCATATCGGAATGACTCCGTCCACCGTGTCCATGATGTCCCATTACCTGATGCGTTTTGCAAAAAGCCATCCCAATATCCATTTTGATATCCACGAGGGATCTACATTCACGATGAGGGATCAGCTTGAGAACCGGATCCTTGACCTCACGACCCTGCGCACGCCAATTACGTTAAGGGGCTGTGAGACGAAAACTCTGGCCGAGGAACGCCTTCTCGCCATGGCAGTTCCGGAGTTCCCTCTTTTAAAAGGACGCACATCGCTTCAGCTGCAGGAGCTCTCGGAACAGCCCCTGATCCTGTCCCACCGGTTTCAGAAATATATCGCCTCGAAGTTTGAGGAGGCGGGACTTGTCTGCGATATCTACCTTGCCTGTGAAGATGCAAGGACCGCGATCACGATGGCGGAACGGGGAATGGGGATCGCGATCCTGCCGACTTCGATGCTGGAACTTTCTGATAAGCTGAAAGCATGTGAGGTCTGTGATGCCGATTTTACAACAGAGGTCCTTCTTGCCTGGAGAAAAAGTCGGATTTCGTCGGAAATACAGGAATTTCTGGAATTTTGGAATTGAGAAATGTATTCGTGGAATGCATGAATCTTGAAAAAATCTTGCGAGCAGCTTTTGCAGGCAGATTAGACGAGTGATTTTCAAAAAAACATGCGGTCCTGGAAGCAGACTCGCAGATCGGATACTTTTTTAAATTAACTTTAGAAAGCGTAAAAAGTATGAAAATTTCATATAAGAACGATGAAGGATCGTCTAAGACAAGCCGTCCATGACATAATACACATTATGTCATGGACGGCTTTTTTGAATGAAAAAATGTATGATCGGAAAACGATACGGAAGTCTCGTGGTAATTGAAAAAGTGAAGATTTCAGGGAAACCGAAAACCTATTGGCGGTGTCAGTGGGACTGCGGGAATACATGCACCGTAGAAGATTCACACCTGAAAAACGGACATACGAAGAACTGTGGCTGCAGGAGACGGATCCGACTCCAGGAAAAACGCCTTGATCTCACCGGACAGCGGTACGGCAGGCTTGTGGTTCTGGGACCTGCAGCGGAGCTGACAGAAAAAAGGAAGGTACGATGGAGCAAAGTGGATCGTCCGAAGGTGATCGCGCGGATCGTCCGGGCAGGATGAGTGACTACTGGCTTTGCCAGTGTGACTGTGGAAAACAATGTATCTGCCAAAAAGAGAATCTCCGCTCCGGGGTCACAAGAAGCTGCGGCTGTCTTCAGGAAGCACAGAGAAAGGTAAATATGAAGAAAACCATCCATTTTATGGACGGAACCTGTGTGGAGCGGATCGCGTGCAGAAAGACATTTTCCAATAATACTTCCAGTCATCGCGGAGTATACAGAAGAGAAAACAACCGATGGAGAGCATCCATTGGCTTTCAGGGAAAGTCCTACAATCTTGGCAGCTTCGCAACCTATGAGGAGGCAGTTCAGGCGCGGCTGGACGCGGAAAAGCGGTTATATGATCCATTTTTAGCGAAATATCGCGAAGAAAATTCCTGAGGACGCAGGGGGATCACAATACTGATAAAAACACTTCCAACCGCAGGAATACCGGGCAGCTTTGCTGCATAGAATGCAGTTTAGGGAGTGATTTTTATAAATTTTTAAGGAGCAAGGGGGAAAGGAGGAGCTTTGTGAGCATACAGAGGCAGAAGAATCCTGTGTGCAGCAATTGAAATATTGACTCACAGTAACTGTTCGACAGAGATACAGTTACGATCCACGATTCAAAGAAGGAGGAAAAGAGAGATGAAGAAGCGCGGAATGAAAAAACGTGTTATGGCAGCACTCATGACGGCCTGTATGGTCGTTGGGTCTGTGCCGGGAGTGTCGTTGGCGGATGTGTCGGGTGAACCATCTGGTACGCTGACACCGGCTGCAAAGAAACATAACTTTGATGGAACAGCGTCAACAGAAGCAGACCCGGATATTGAGCTTAACAAGACAGCTGCATATAACGGAACATTTACTGAGAACGGTCAGACAGAACTTACAAAGACCTTTGAGGTTGGAACGAAACTCACGCTTGCGGATATTCCTGCATCCAAGGGTAAGAGCAGCAGTTACAGCGATCAGACCTGGGATAAATTCCCGGTTGGATATATTGTAGGAAAAGGTGGAACGACCTTCACGATCACCTACAAGTGGAGATCAAGCGGCAGTGGCAGTGATTATGACTATAGCACCTCCACAAGAGGCAAAGCCACAAACGCAGCTGGTAAGTCCGGACGTTGGATCTTAGAGGGCGGCGAGTTCACGGAGGATAACGGGACAACACAAGAGGACACATGTACACCGGCTGGCATGAGATCGACGGCAAGTGGTATTACTTCAACACAGCATCCGACAAGGGAACACTTGGCGCAATACTTGCGAACACCACAACACCGGATGGATATCAGGTAGATGCAAATGGAGCATGGATCCGGTAATTCCGGCAGGAAACCTTCATGGCTCACCGGGCGCGGGATCCTCATAGCAGTCATGTTTCTTTTGGGACTGGGAATTTTTCTGTACCCGCATATCTGTGACTGGTACTATCAGTATCAGTTCAACAAGGCGATCGCGGCGTATGACCGGTTTCAGGGGATCGACTGCGAAGGAATGATCCAGGCGGCCAGAGAGTACAATGAAAGACTTGCAAAGAAAGAGGAACAGTTTCTGGTTCCCGCAGAGGAACGGGAGGAGCTTGACCACCTTCTGGATCCATGGGAAACAGGGATGATGGGATATGTGGACATTCCGAAGATCGGGGTCCACGTTCCCATTTACCACGGAACGGAAGAGCGGGCGCTTCAGTCGGGCGCCGGTTTCTGGTATGGGACAAGCCTGCCGGTGGGCGGTGAAAATACCCATTGTGTGCTGGCCGCCCATAACGGTCTTGTGAAGGCGAAACTGTTCACTGACCTGGACAAACTGGAAGTGGGAGATCGGTTCACTCTGGATGTCTTAAACGAGACATTCACGTATGAGGTGGATCAGATCCTCGTAACACTTCCGGAAGAGACGGAAGAACTTTATGTCCAGAACGGAAAAGACCTTGTGACGCTTTATACCTGTACTCCGTATGGGGTAAATACCCACAGGCTCCTTGTCCGCGGACACCGGGTAACAGAACCGGAAGAATGATGGAAAAAATGCGCCGGTTCACAAAAAGTGAAAACGGAGCTTTTTTCGACATAAATTGACATGGAGGGAATCGAAAATGAAAAAGAAAATGAACAAGGTTTTAGTAGTCTGCACAGCGGCAGCAGCGATGACAGCATTTTCAGGAACCGCTTTTGGGGCAACTCTCGATCTGGAGTCAAAGACAGCGGTTGCTGACGCGAAGGATGGAGCCGGGGATATCCAGGAGGCCATAAATCAGATCTCGGGGAACGGAAATAAAGATGGGTGGACCATCAAAATAAAGTCTGGTACATATGACCGATTTACAATTCCGGCAGATTTTAAGAACATCACGGTTGAGGGAGAGAAAAACAGCGTTATTCAGGTGATGAATGCGTCAGTGGCAGACAACCTTTCAGATGCTGGCGGAATTAACGCGTTTGGCAGTAATATTACTTTAAAAGGACTTACAATTGATGCTGGAAATGTACCGGCTGAAGAGGGAAAGTTTACAGCAGCGGTTTCCAATCACAATGGCGCAGTAGGTGGAACTGGCTTTTCTCTTCATGTTGAAAACTGTACGATCAAGGGAACAGATTCACAATTTGCGGATGGTATTTTATTTGACAGTCCGGGATTTGATGTGAAAAATTGTAAAATTTCAGGTTTTAAGCAGGCAGTTGAATTCTTTGGAGATAATTTTGTAGTTCCGGAATCTGGAAATATGGTCAGTGGGAATACGTTCCGTGACTGTAGCTTTGCTATTCATGGATATTTTGGCGGCGGCTCGGATGGCGGAGTGCTGAGTTTTAAGAATAATAAGGTAACCGGTACGGATGATCTGCGCGCCAAAGTAGTGATTCAGGATCAGAGTAATACAGGGGCTGTTCGCGCGGATATCTCTGGAAACACATTTGTGAATGCACTTGTGGGACTTGTGAATCTGAGAGAAAACGGGAAAACGATCTCACCAGTATTGACCTCCAATGAGATGGGCGCAAACAGTTTTTATGTTGAGGCGGTGGAGCCGGGAACCATTGAATTTTATGCGACATATCATGCGCCGGAGAACAGCGAAGGCTGCTGGAGAGTGACAGGAATTGAAGATTTTGGCATTGATGCCGGATTAAATCCGGATGGATCCAAAGCAAAGATCGAGGAGTTGGTGGATGCAGCGAATGAAAGTGGATCCAGAACGTTGAGCATTACGGGAATTGATGAAAACAATCTGATCAAAACGTTCACTTATTTTAAAGATGGAATTTACTGGGACAGCGATAAGGAAAGTAAACCGTCGGTGGACAAAAAAGCGGATGGTCAGGACCGTATCGAGGCAGCAAGGCCAGGAGATGTTATTTCTTTTACACTGGAATCCAATCTGCCGCAGTCACTGTCAGCGCAGGTAAAAAGACGTACTCCAAATGACGACAGACCAGATGATGACAGACCATATATTATAGAAAAGAAGTCTTATCAGCTGATATTCCATGATAAGATGAGCAGTAATCTTTCTCTTAATCAGGCTACATTGAAAGTCGAAATCATGAATAATGGAAAGCTTGTGGAACTGCCGGAGAAATATTACATGGTGCGTACAGATCTTGAAGGTGAGACTTTCCGGGTAACAGTAGGACTTGTGGCAGCGTTTAATGATGGTCAGATCTCGTATGATCAGCTGAAGAATGCGGCACAGATCGTCGTATCTTATGACGCAACGGTAAAAGACAGTGTTATCAATGGAGACAAGGTGGAGAACCGTGCATGGGTCAACGACAGCGAAGAGGATATCGTTGACGGCCCGGTCATCGATCCAGATGTTCCGTCCACCGGTGGAGTTGGAACAAAAGCCTTCACAGCAGCAGGAATCGCCCTGATGGGAGTTGCAGCAGGTGCTGTGATCGTGACAGGTAAGAAAAAGAAAGAAGAACAGTAATTCAGACTTTTCGGATTGTTGCTAGTTATGAGAACGAGGTAGAGACATGAAAAAATCATGGAAAAGTTTCATGACCGTCACCGCAGCCGCTGCTGCGATGACGGCTGCCATGGCATTTTCTTCGTTGGCGGCTGTGGCGAAGGTAGATGATGACCTTCCGGAAAACCGTCATATCGTATCGGTAGCCTCCGGCGGATATGAGACGGGATTCCAGATCAAGGCGGCTCATGGCGCGGACATCTACGAGACGACAAGTTATCCGATCGATAAAAAGGCAGACGGCGAGGATGAGATCGGAACCGTAAGTCAGGGAAAGAAGATCGAGTTTACACTGACCTCCAGTCTTCCAAAGCTGCTTGCACGCTATGTTGTAACGGCATCCAACGCCTCACCGGCAAACTCCGCAAGGGAGATTCGCAAAGTCCGCGTACATAGTGCGTCCGGCGCGGGAATAGTCCGCGTACACAGTGCGTCCGGTGCGGAGACAGTCCGCGTGTACAGCGCATCCGGTGCCGGAAGAGCGGGAAGCGTAATCAGGGACAACTACGACAATGAGATTGCCAGACAGTTCCTTTTAGCAGATGAAAAATATGCGATCCCGGATTCTGTTGTGGAGACCATGGTCTTCCACGATGAGATGAACCGGTATCTGAAGTTTATCGACGGTACGCTCCGTGTGACTGCGGGCAGGGATGGAAAAGAAGTTCCTTCCGGGTATTACACGGTAACAGCCAGTGGTTCCAACGCATTCCGGGTTGAGGTTGATCTTGTAAAACTCTTTAATACCGGAATCATCGATTATGAAGATCTGACGGGTGAAAATCCGATTACAGTGACCTATGAAGCGGTCGTGACAGACGACGCGATCCAGGGGGACGAGCTGTTTAACGAAGCCTGGGTCAACGATGGAGAACATGACTCCGTGGAAGGTGCGGTCCTCGATAAGAAGGTTCCGTCCACAGGCGGAATGGGACGGGGAATGTTCACGGGTCTGGGACTCCTGTTTATGGGCACAGCGGCAGCAGCATGGAAGAGAAAAAGAAGCATGTAGATCAGATACAGAAATCGATGTAGAAGGAAGGAATCCAAGATGACAGGAATTCGGAAAAAGAATAAGATCCTGGGCTTTATTTTTGCCGTGCTTGCGGTATGGATGGTGATATTTCAAAATCCGTCCTACGCGGCACAGCGGGGCAGTCTGAACATAAAAACAGAACAGGCCGGAATGACGGTATATCTCTATCGGGTTGCAGAAAAACAGGCGGGTGTCTATGTGCTGAATGAGAAATTTCAGGCATCCGGTGCGGATGTTTCCGGGGGTGGTTCAAGAGAGGCTGCGATCACTCTGGCAGATTTTGCGAAGGCGCAGGGGATCCAGCCTTACCGGACCGGAACGGGAAGCGGAAAGCATGTGGTTTTTCGGAATCTTCCGGATGGAGAGGCTCTCTACCTTGTGACGGGGGATCCGATGACCGTTGGCGGCAAGACCTACATTCTGGCACCAGTTCTCGTGGAAGCGGGCGGTGCCGCGGCGGAAGCAGATATCAAGTGTGATATTGAGGAACCGGAAAACCCGACAAACCCAACGGAACCCACAAACCCGACGGATCCATCGAATCCGACCTCTCCGACCCGTTATTATGATGACAGCGATGATGACGACTGGGATCCGACTCCGAATAAGAAGCCGACGATCACAACAGCGGCTGACGAGACGGTGACGATCACAGATGCGGAGACACAGTCGGAAACCAGAGTGGAGGAGAGTACGGCAGAGAGTGAAACAGAGACATCTACGGAGACAACCGTGGAGGATGAAAAGAAGCTTCCCCAGACAGGGCAGCTGTGGTGGCCGGTAGGGATTCTGCTCTCCGCAGGCGCGGTCCTTCTGGCGGCAGGTCTTGTGATGAAAAAGAGAAGTAAGGAAAAATAAAAAATTAAAGAGAAACATGAGGATACAGATATGAAAAAGAAAACGCTTCATCCCTCCGGATTTACAAGCAAATGGAGAGCATACTCCAGCACCACAACTCCGCCGACAGAACCGGGACGTTATACCATGACAGTCGTTGTCCTTGGCGGTAACTATCTGGCCTCCCCGATCAACCGGTCCTTCCAGATCACGAAGTAGAACGGCTGAATGGTAAAATCGCGGGTCCTGTAACCCGCGATCAGGAGACATTCATATGAAAAAAGTACGCATCACATTCCCGTTATCAGATCAATGGCGATGTGATGCGTATTTTAATGTAAAAAGAATGTGCCCAGGCGGCTCCGTAAGGAACCACCCGGGCACAGTAGATTGTTTCGTTATTAGTACAACTTTGCACCGGCCGGGATTCTGTCATCGACCATCAGGAGGTTCAGTCCCTCATGGCCATCTTTCTCATGGACTGCTGAGATCAGCATACCTTCGGAATCGATTCCCATCATCTTTCTCGGCGGAAGGTTCACAATCGCGATTGCTGTCTTTCCAACCAGCTCTTCCGGCTCGTAATACTCGTGAATACCGCTTAAGATCACGCGGTCCTTGCGCTCTCCGTCGTCCAATGTGAACTTCAGGAGTTTCTTGGACTTCGGTACCGCTTCACAGGCTAAAATCTTAACTGCGCGGAAATCGGATTTTGCGAATGTTTCGAAATCAACCATTTCTTTGAAGATCGGCTCGATCTTAACGTTGGAGAAATCGATCTTCTCAACAGTCTTTGCTGCCGGAGCGGCTACGGAAGACTTGGAAGATTTTTTGTCGGAATCTAAGGACTTCATTGTCGGGAAGAGCAGTACGTCACGGATCGCCGGGGAGTTTGTAAATAACATAACAAGACGGTCGATACCGTATCCGATACCACCGGTCGGCGGCATACCGATCTCAAGGGCATTTAAGAAGTCCTCGTCAGTGGTATTTGCCTCGTCATCACCGGCAGCAAGTGCTGCTTCCTGTGCTTTGAAACGCTCTCTCTGGTCGATCGGGTCGTTTAACTCGGAGTATGCGTTGCACATCTCACGGGCATAGATATAGAGCTCGAAACGCTCAACCTGCTCCGGGTGACCCGGTTTCTTCTTGGTAAGCGGGGAGATCTCGATCGGATGGTCTGTGATGAAGGTCGGCTGGATCAGGTGCTCCTCAACGAATTCCTCGAAGAAGAGGTTGATGATGTCGCCGCGGACATGACGATCCTCGTAGTGAACGCCCTTCTCATCTGCTAATTTCTTTGCTTTCTCAGTCGTAGTGATCTCATTGAAATCAATACCGGTATATTTTTTGATCGCGTCGATCATGGTAAGGCGCTCGAACGGCTTTCCAAGGTCGATCTCGACATCTGCGTACGGAATCGTTGTGGATCCGCAGATCTGCTTTGCGATATGACGGAACATATCCTCTGTGAGATCCATCATTCCCTGGTAATCCGTGTATGCCTGATATAACTCCATAAGAGTAAATTCCGGGTTGTGTCTTGTATCAAGACCTTCATTACGGAATACACGGCCGATCTCGTAAACGCGCTCCATACCGCCGACGATGAGTCTCTTTAAGTAGAGCTCAAGGGAGATACGAAGCTTTACATCCTCGTCGAGAGCGTTATAGTGTGTCTCGAACGGTCTCGCGGCAGCACCGCCTGCGTTTGCGACGAGCATCGGAGTCTCGACCTCAAGGAATCCGAGGTCATCTAAGTATCTGCGGATGCAGCTGATGATCTTGGAACGCATAACGAATGTCTTCTTAACGTCCTCGTTCATGATCAGGTCAACGTATCTCTGACGGTAACGGGTATCTGTGTTTGTAAGTCCGTGGTACTTCTCCGGAAGGATCTGTAAGCTCTTGGAGAGAAGTGTTACGGAATGGGCATGAACAGAGATCTCGCCCATCTTTGTTGTGAATACAAAGCCCTTGATGCCGACGATATCGCCGATATCCATTCTCTTGAAGTCTTTGTAGGAATCCTCACCGAGGTCATCGCGGCATACATAGCACTGGATGTTGCCCTTGAGATCCTGGACGTTGCAGAAGGAAGCTTTACCCATGACACGCTTGGACATAATACGTCCTGCGATGGAAACTTCCTTTCCGTCATATTCTGCGTAATGATCCTTGATATCTGCGCTGTGAGCTGTCTGATCATATTTTGTGATCTGGAACGGGTCTCTGCCCTCTGTCTGTAACTCAGAAAGCTTCTCGCGGCGCACCTTTAAGAGCTGGTGGATATCCTGCTCTTTTGCATTTGCATTCTTGTTCTGATTCTGCTGTTCAGCCACTTTTCTATTTCTCCTTCACTGTAGTCTTTGTGTATGATCGATACGGTCGTGTACAGAATTTTCAGTCCGGAAGCTTCCCGTCTGTACACGGCGGCGATCAATCGACTCTTTTAATATCGAGTACCTTATACTGGATAACTCCGGACTGTGTCTCAACGTCAACAACGTCACCAACGCGTTTTCCGATCAGCGCGTGTCCGACCGGGGACTCGTTGGAGATCTTATTCTCAAGGCTGTTTGCCTCTGTGGAACCAACGAGCTTGAATTCCATCTCCTCGTCGAAATCGACATCGTAAACCTTTACGATACATCCGACGTTGATCTTGTCAAGGTTTACCTCGTCCTCAACAACGACCTCCGCGTTCTTTAACAGCTTCTCGAGCTCTTCGATTCTTAACTCAATATCTCTCTGCTCGTCTTTCGCAGCATCGTACTCGGCGTTCTCGGATAAGTCTCCCTGTTCTCTTGCCTCTTTGATCTTCTGGGCAATCTCACGACGGCGGTTTACTTTCAGATCCTGAAGCTCATCCTCGTATTTTTTCAGTCCTGCATAAGTTAAAATATGTTTCTTATCAGCCATGACGTCTTACCTTTCTTATTGTTTCGGGGCAGAATGACCCTTTATAATTTTTAGCTTTACATTCTCTGTATTATAGCGTGAACACTGGGGATTGTCAAGAAGACGAAAGGCTTTGTTTTTGAGGATTTTCACGGTATCTTTTGATAAAAAATGACTCGTATGGACAGAGGCTGCATCTTATTAGGAAGAAACAGAAAACAGGGAAAGGACAGGAAATAACAGACAAGATAAAAACAGGAATAATTACTGATATTTACTTGATATCCTATCCGCGCTATGCTATAATCAGGTTGATCAAAAATATTTATGAGAAAGGAAGTTACCAATATGCAGTACGCGATTGCACATTTAGATCAGGACGGCAACGGAGATTCCGACAAGAATCCATATATTTCCGTAGATTTTGAAAATAACCTTGAGTCATGTCTTGAGGCGGCAAATATGATGGAGGATGAGGGATATAAGGAGATCACACCGTTTATCCTTGAGGATGAGGGAAAAAGCGGCACTTATACCTGGGAGTATGTGAGACAGCATTCCATTTAAATTTGGAAAAGAGAAATTGGGGAGATCCTGCGGGGCGTGTGAATGCTCTGCGGGGTCTTTTTTGTTGCGATGAAGTTGGAAGAGGCTGTCGGCAGCAGGTCCTGTAAGTCTTGTAAGAAGGAAAAGATAGAAAAACTTGACGAACATATGTTCTAAATGTATAATGGAAACATAAGATTTTAGGGAGAGAATTGAGTCTGGAATCGAGATAAACCATATTAGGAAAGCCGCAGAGACATTTAGTGGCTATGTATTAGTAAGGGATGTTGGTGACAGGTTCTGTAGGTTTTTTGGAGTGCTGGAAGATGACAGATAAGACTGAATAAAAGCTAAGACTAAATAACAGAGAAAACGGAGAAAATATATGAATCAGATCAACCGTGAGGATATGCTGGAGCTTACGAGAAGAATGACATTGAAGAGAAACTGCTTTGACCGGATTGCAGGGGCTTATCTGGATAGGGACGGGTTTGTAGACGGGACATTTAATAAGAATTTCCGTCAGCTCTCCCTGCCAGATCAGCAGAAGAATCTTGATATCGCGAAGACGATCCCGTTTTCGGAGACGAATGTGGCGTTGAAGGAATATGTCTTTTCGGGGGAGGAGAAAAAGCCCGGGAGTGTGTGGCAGCTGCTCTGCGCACTGCGGGAGTGTGAGCTGAAAAACGATGCACTGCTTGATATTTTTTATGAAGTGTTTGGGGAAAAATATCCGGCGTCGGGGGATTATGCGGTCTATTTCTTTCACGGGAATTATGATGTTCCGAGAAAGGCAAAGGATAAGGAAAGCCTCTGGGAATCGGAGGAAGTTTACCGGTTCCTGATCTGTGCGGTGTGCCCGGTGAGCGGAGATTATGAGCCGGGGATGCCGGTCTGCGGATTTATGTTTCCGGCGTTTAAGGACCGGGGACCGGATAATGGGCGGATTCAGGTGTTTGAAGCGGATCCGGCGCGGCCGCATAGGGATTTTTTAAATTTGATCTTGCCAGTGAGTGCATATATTTTGTGAAGGTATGTGGGGGAAATGGAAATTGATGTCGGAAGGGAGACGGGCTATGGCGGATAGAATGAGCAAGATGGATAGATCAAACAGAATTTACGCAGCGATCGATCTGAAGTCATTTTACGCCTCTGTTGAGGTGGTGGATCGAAAACTGGATCCGATGACGACGCACCTTGTCGTCGCGGACCGGAGCCGGACATCGAAAACGATCTGCCTTGCGGTATCGCCTTCTTTAAAGGCGTATGGGATTCCCGGACGCGCGCGCCTCTTTGAGGTGGAGCAGAAGGTGGAAGAGGTGAACCGGGAGAGAAGGCGGCGGGCCCCCGGTGGAAAATTCACGGGAAGTTCCTGTGATGCGGTTGAACTGACGAAAAGACCGGATCTTGCGCTGGATTTTATCGCTGCGCCGCCGCAGATGGCCCACTATATGGAGAAAAGTTCACAAATTTACCAGATCTATTTAAAATATGTGGCACCGGAAGATATCCATTCCTATTCGATCGATGAGGTCTTTATCGACCTGACTTCCTATCTTGAGACATACCATATGTCGGCGCATGAGCTGACGACACGGATGATCCGGAATGTGCAGAAAGAAACCGGAATTACGGCGACTGCGGGGATCGGAACGAATCTGTACCTTGCAAAGATCGCGATGGATATTATGGCAAAGCACATCGAACCTGACGCGGACGGAGTGCGTATCGCAAAACTGGATGAGATGAGTTACCGGAGATATCTGTGGGGACACCGTCCGCTGACGGATTTCTGGCGTGTGGGCCGGGGATACGCGAAAAAACTGGAAGAACGGGGAATCTACACGATGGGGGATATCGCCAGATGCTCCCTCGGAAAGGAAAACGATTATTATAACGAAGATCTTCTGTACCGGATGTTCGGTGTCAACGCGGAACTTCTGATCGACCATGCCTGGGGGTATGAGCCGTGTACGATCGCGGATGTCAAGGCGTACCAGCCGGAAAACCACAGCGTCGGATCCGGGCAGGTTCTTGCCTGTCCATATACCGTCCAGAAGGCAAGGCTCGTCGTGCGGGAGATGGCGGACCTTTTGGCTCTGGATCTTGTGGAGAAAAAGCTGACAGCGGACCAGGTGGTCTTGACGGTGGGATACGATATCGAAAACCTGACGGATTCAAAACTCAGAAAGAACTACAACGGGGAGATATCCACGGACCGTTATGGAAGACGGATCCCGAAACACTCCCACGGCTCCAGAAATCTTGGCGGGCAAACTTCCTCCACGAAACGGATCACGGAGGCGGTTATGGAGCTCTACGATGAGATCATGAATCCAAAGCTTCTTGTGCGCCGGATCGCGATTTCCGCAAACCATGTGGTCTGTGAGGGAACGGAACAGAAAGTGCAGGAGTACGAACAGTTGAATCTCTTTACCGATTACGGCACACAGGTGGAGCAGAAAAAGAAGGAAGAGGAAGAATTGGCGCGGGAAAAACGGATGCAGCAGGCGGTTCTGGAGATCAAGAAAAAGTTCGGAAAGAATGCGGTCTTAAAGGGAATGAATCTGGAAGAGGGCGCGACCGCGGTAAAGCGGAACAGCCAGATCGGAGGTCACAGGGCATGAGTACATGGGAGAAATATCGGGATATGATCGATCTTCCATATCCGGGAGAATCAAAGCATACCCGGATGCCGGTGAGGGACAGGGCAGCCCAGTTTGCTCCCTTTGCTGCGCTCACCGGATTTGGCGCAGTATTAAAAGAGACGGAACGTATTACAGAAAAGCGGATCGAGCTGGATGAATATGAAAAGGAAAAACTGAATGAGAATCTGCGGCTTCTATTGGAAAAACAGGAATCCCGTCCGGAAATCACAGTAACCTTTTTTGTACCCGATGAAAAGAAGGACGGAGGAGCATATCGGACGATCTCTGGTCATATAAAGAGAGTGGACGAGGAGAGTCATTGTTTGATTTTAGAGGAAGGGGAAAGAATTCTGCTGGAAGATATTTTTGATCTCGCATTCACTGCTCATGAAAAGTAAAGTTAGACGATATAAAAATGTTATGAAATTAACAACAAAATACTTGCGTTAATAATTTAACAATGGTATAATGTGTATAAAGCTTAGGAAAACGAAGCGTGGTTGGTTCTTAGTAAAACCTGTGAAACACAGGTCGGAAACGTGAGATCCCTGTCTGTAATGACAGAATTGTGAAAGGAGAAGAGAACGTATGGCAAGATTTACATTACCGAGAGACATTTATCATGGAAAAGGATGTCTGGAAGAACTGAAAAATCTGAAGGGAAAGAAAGCATTTCTCGTAGTAGGCGGCGGTTCTATGAAACGCCAGGGATTCCTTGACAAGGCTGTTCATTACTTAAAAGACGGCGGAATGGAAGTTGAAGTCTTTGAGGGCGTAGAACCGGATCCGTCGGTGGAGACCGTTATGAGAGGCGCGGAAGCGATGCGCAAGTTTGAGCCGGACTGGATCGTATCCATGGGCGGCGGTTCCCCGATCGATGCGGCGAAGGCGATGTGGGCGTTCTATGAGTACCCGGAGACTACATTTGAAGACCTGATCACTCCGTTCAGCTTCCCGGAACTGAGACAGAAAGCAAGATTCGCGGCGATTCCGTCCACATCCGGTACAGCTACCGAGGTGACCGCGTTTTCAGTTATCACAAACTATCAGACAGGAGTGAAATATCCGCTGGCTGACTTTAATATTACTCCGGACGTTGCGATCGTAGATCCGGATCTCGTGATGGGACTTCCGGTGAAGCAGGTTGCCTATACCGGTATGGATGCCCTGACCCATGCGATCGAGGCGTACGTCTCCACATTAAATGGACCGTTTACGGATCCGCTGGCACTTCAGGCGATCGAGATGGTTTTGGAATACCTTCCGGCATCTTACAATGGAAATATCCATGCGAGAGAGGAGATGCATTACGCGCAGTGTCTCGCGGGAATGGCATTCTCCAATGCGCTTCTTGGAATCGTTCACTCTATGGCCCACAAGACGGGAGCTGCGTTCTCCACCGGACATATTCCGCACGGATGCGCGAACGCGATCTATCTTCCGTATGTCATCCAGTATAACGCGAAGGATACCGTCGCAGCTGACCGTTACGCGGAGATCGCAAGAAGAATGGGATTAGAGGGAAGATCCAGACAGGCCCTGCTCAACAGTCTCTGCGCGAAGATCAATGAATTCAATGAGAAGCTGAATATTCCGAAGACACTGAAAGAATTCGGTATCAATGAGGACGAATTTAAGGAGAAGGTGGACCGTATCGCGGAACTCGCGGTTGGCGATGCATGTACCGGATCGAACCCGAGAGAGATCGATCCTGCGAATATGGCGAAGCTGCTTACCTGCACATATTACGGAACTGAAGTTGACTTTTGACGATAATTTGAGATGCGGCTGTGAGGGTGCTAAGCAGCTGCTGGAAAGATTATCCACATAATATAAATATTGTGGTGTAATCAGATCTTGTATGGAGATCGAATTGGGAAAATCTCTGCCGGGAATATCCGGCAGAGATTTTCTGTTTGCAGGTTACTGTTCACGCCTTGCGCAAACAGTAACTGATTTTGCCGATGCTTCGCATTCCGAATCGGCAAAATCCACTACCACCACTGTATTGTACGGAATTTTCAGTTCAGAAAATTCCTACCCGTGTACAGTAACGTTTCCAGGACATATCAAGCGAGGTTTTTCTATCATTCTATTGACTTTCTGTAGAAGCCACTCTATAATATATGGTATTGAATACTACATCACAGGGAAAAATAAATGAGAACTGTGATAGGGAATAGAGCTGGAGGAAGCAGTATGAATTATAGAATTATTGGGGATAGCTGCATGGATCTTACCGAGGAGCAGAGGAAGGACCCGCATTTTACCCTGATCCCGTTTACGCTTATGGTGGAAGACCACCAGTTTGTTGACGATAAGAATTTTAACCAGAAGGAATTCTTAAAAATCGTAAAGGAAAGCCCGGAGTGTCCGAAGACTGCTTGCCCGTCTCCAGAGACATTTAAGGAAGTTTACTGCTGCGAGGAGGAGAATGTATTTGTTATTACGATCTCTTCCCACCTGAGCGGATGCTATAACAGTGCGGTTCTCGCAAAGAATCTTTATGAGGAAGAGTTTGGAACCGGAAAGAAGAATATCGTGGTGATCGATTCTGAGTCTGCTTCTACCGGAGAAGTAAATCTCGCGCTTTATGTTCAGGAACTCTGTGAGCAGGATATTCCGTTTGAAGAGATCGTAAAGAAAACTCTCGAGTACCGCGACAGACAGAAGACGTATTTCGTTCTGGAAACTCTGGATACATTGAGAAAGAACGGACGACTCACCGGACTTCAGGCGTTCTTCGCGACAAAATTAAACATTAAGCCTGTTATGGGTGCGGATCACGGCGTGATCATCAAACTGGATCAGGCCCGCGGAATCCAGAAGGCACTTCAGAGAATGGTGGAGATCGTTGTGAAAGATGCAGGAACAGTGGAAGATAAGTGTCTTACGATCGCTCACTGCAATGCGCCGGAACGTGCCCAGTATGTAAAAGAAAAATTTGAACAGGCCGCAAAGTTCAAAAAGATCATTGTGACCGAGACAGCCGGACTTGCTACCGTTTATGCAGGGGACGGCGGAATCATTGTGGCAGTGTAACTGTTCAGTAGGTCTGCGCACTTGCTGCGCTGACCGTAAGAAAACATAGGCTGGAAGGCAAAAATCCCATCAGCGAAGCTGATCTGGAATGGATTTTTGCACGTAACTATGAAGGTACTGAATAGTTACGTGGCAGTATAAATAACGGAAGAGAAATGAGAAAGGCGTTCGATCCACCCGGAGAAAAATCCGGATGATGGATTTAACGCCTTTTTATGTAGCAGGAAATTCTGAGAAATTCCCTGTTACATAAAAAGGCACTGACGTGCCAAAGATGCGCACTCGCGCGAAGATGTAGACTGTCGCAAGCGACCGCACGAGGCGCAGGAATGTGACAAGGCACATTCATTTTATCGAAATGAGAAAGCAGTTACAGGTCCATCCCCTGAAAAATATGATGTTCCTTTAAATATTTTGCAATGGAATTCAAAACCAGTCTTTTATTCCCGCTCCATTCCGGTGCGATCAGGATCGACTTTGGCCCGTCGCCGCTGATCCGATGGATCACAGTTTCCTGTGGGAGGATTTTTAAGCAGTCACCGATCAGTTCCAGATATTCCGGCAGTTCCAGTGTGTGAAACCCGCCGGATGCATAAAGATCGGCAAGATCTGTCCCTTTTAACACATGAAGGAGCTGCAGCTTGATCCCATCCACATGGAGCTTCCCAAGGTAATTCACGGTTTCCAGCATCTGTTCCCTCGACTCTCCGGGAAGTCCGAGGATCACATGGACGATCACCGTGAGTCCGGCAGCCTTTAACCTGCGGTAGGCATCCTCAAAAACGGGGAGCGCATATCCCCGGCGGATGAGTTTTGCCGTATCCTCATGGATCGTCTGCAGACCGAGTTCTATCCAGACTGGTTTTTCTTTATTTAACCGGGAAAGAAGCTCTACGGTTTCATCCGGGAGGCAGTCAGGCCGTGTACCGATGGAGAGTGCGCAGATCTCCGGGAGAGAGATTGCCTCAGAAAAGAGTTGTTTCAGATAGGAGAGTGGGGCATAAGTGTTTGTGTATGACTGGAAATACGCGATATAGGCAGCGTCATCTCCTGAGATCTTCCGGCTGACGCGGGCCTTCGCAAGGTCAGCCTGCTCTCTAAGGGATCCGGCCTGCTTTTCTGCAAAATCACCAGATCCGCCGGCACTGCAAAAGATACAGCCGCCTCTTCCCAGTGTGCCATCCCGGTTTGGACATGTCATGCCGCCGTCCAGAGCGAGTTTATAGACTTTTTTCCCAAATATCTTTTTTAATTCATAGTCGAGAGAGTGGTACGGTTTGCCATTCCAGTCTGTCTGACGCATAAAACAGATCCTTTCAAAAAATAAGTTTTCCTTGCAACACATATACGAGGTATTATATAATAATAAGAGGTTTCTTTTCAACCTGATTTCCGGAAAAGTTACTGCGCCTGCATTGCGCGTAGTTACTGTTCACGCCTTGCGCAAACAGTAACTGATTTTGCCGATGCTTCGCATTCCGAATCGGCAAAATCCACTACCACCACTGTATTGTACGGAATTTTCAGTTCAGAAAATTCCTACCCGTGTACAGTAACTGTGGGTACAGTAACCCGGAAAACACAGCAAAGCTTCTACATAAGATGCCGGCTGTGAAGAAAATTAAAATATCCGCCAAAGCGGATCGAAAAGGAGAACTGGGGTTATGGATAGAGAAGCTGCAAAGAAAGCATTACAGAGCGCGAAAGCGACCGGATTTTTTACAGAAATGTATGGGGACGGTGCCGCTGAGAATGAAAAGCGCTATGAGCATGTTCTTGAGGGATTTGAAAAGTCATTCGGGGGGGATCAGGTGAGTCTTTTCACTTCCGCAGGACGTACCGAGATCAGCGGAAACCACACAGACCACAATAATGGAAAAGTTCTGGCTGGAAGCATCAATCTTGACTGTGTTGCCTGCGCGGCGGCAAACGGAACCGATGAGATCCACATTATCAGTGAGACATACAGCCAGAAATTCACGATCAATATCAAAAATTTAAAGCCGAGCGACAAGATGGCCGGAACCATTGATCTTACAAAGGGAATGTTAGCTGGATTCCAAGAGATGGGATACAAGATCGGCGGTTTCGACGCTTACATTACAAGCAACGTGATCAGCGCCGCCGGAGTCAGCTCCTCCGCTTCCTACGAAATGCTGATCTGTTCCATGATCAACGAGTTCTTCAATGACGGAAAAGTGGACGTCGTTACATATGCCCATGTCGGCAAATACGCGGAGAACAAATACTGGAATAAAGGTTCAGGTCTTCTCGACCAGATGGCATGCGCGGTGGGCGGCATGATCACCATCGACTTCAAGAATCCTTTAGAACCGGTTGTTGAGAAACTCAACTATGATTTCGGTGCTCAGGATCACAGTCTGATCATTGTCCAGACCGGAAAAGGTCATGCGGACTTAAGCGCTGAGTATTCCTCCATCCCGAATGAGATGAAGAGGGTGGCAGCCGTGTTTGGAAAGGAAGTCTGCGCGGATATCACGGAACAGGAAGTGATCGAAAATGCGGCGAAAGTGAGAAAAGAGGCGGGTGACCGCGCGTTCTTACGTGCCCTTCACTTCTTTGAGGAGAACAAGCGTGTTGAAAAACAGGTTCAGGCATTAAAGGAGAACCGTTTTGACGAATTCTTAAGCCTGATCACTGAATCCGGAAATTCTTCCTGGAAATGGCTCCAGAACTGCTATGTTCCGGGATCTGAGGAGCAGGGGATCACTTCCGCGTTAGCACTCACAGAGTTATTTATTAAGGAAAAAGGCTGCGGCGCATGCCGTGTTCACGGCGGCGGATTTGCGGGCGTTATTATGGCGATGCTGCCGAATTCCGTGACAGACGAGTACATCGCTTATATTGAAAAGGCAATGGGAGAGGGAAGCGCATACCGTATGAGCATCCGCCCGTACGGAGCGGTATGCGTGGACGGATATATCGCATGAATCGGAGACACGCACGGAGCCTGATTCTTATAGCTGCCGCTTCCGGTGTATTGACTGCATGCTCAAAGCCGGATCCCGGTATGGGGGAGACGAGAAAACTCATTATGGGGACCTTCACTGAGGACAGCGTGACTGACCGGGCTGGAAAAGCCGCGGCGGCGACCATCAGCAACACAGTTCCCGGAGTCTATGTGGAGACCTGGCCGTCAAAAGGCGCCTATATGAATATAGAGCATCTGTTTGACGGGACATATGATCTCGTGATCGTTCCGGCTGGGGCAGCTTACGAGGCGTATACGGGAACCGGTGCCTGTGAGGGAGAAAAAAAGGAAAAACTTCGTGCAGTAGCGGCATGTTATCCGATCGTCTCCACGTGGATATCCCCGAAGAAACTGGGACTTTCGAAGGTACAGGAACTGAAGGGGCATCCGCTTGCCGTGGGAAATGAAGGTTCTGAGACGGCAAAGGTATCCGGAGAAGTGTTCGATGTCCTTGGAATCGACAAGGAGAACACGGAGATCTGGTATTATGGGATCCAGGGTGGAGCCGACGGGGGCCGGGACCAGTGGGCTGACGGGATCCATGCGTTCACGGAGTCCCCTGTCCCGGCTTACCAGGAGCTGGCGGCGGAGGATGGGATCCGGTTCTTATCCTACACGGACGAAGAACTGGATGAGATCTTAGACGGCCATCCGGAGTACAGTAAGATCAAAGTTCCGGCAGGAACTTATGAAAATCAGGACGATGAGGTCGGGACCTTCTGCGAAAAAGTCCTTGTCTGCGTGTCTGCGGATATGGATGAAGACCTTGTTCATGAGATCGCCTGGGCATTGGAGGTCAACGGACCGGTGTATACAGCCGGAGAACCGTTTATGCGGGCGATGGATGACAGGGAGTTCCGGGCTTCTAAGATCCCGATTCCGCTTCATGACGGGGCAAAACGGTATTATGAGGAGCAGGGATATTTCAAATAGTAATATATTCCGTAACTGTTCAGTAGGTCTGCGCATTTACTGCGCTGACCGTAAGAAAAATTAGGCTGGAAGGCAAAAATCCTATCGGCGCAGCCGATTTGGAATGGATTTTTGCGCGTAACTGTGAGGGTACTGAACAGTTGCAATATCCCTCAAAATAACAAGCGGTCTTATAAGAGACCGGGAAAAGGAGATGTCCTATGTTGTACAAAGAATTGATCGAATTATTTGACATGTTAGACAGCGCATCAGCGTCCGGCAGCGAGGTGGTGGAGTATTTTAGATCCATCGATCCCATGTGTCAGGTGGAAACGTATCCGCTTGAAGGACCAAAAGGCCATACAGACATGGTGAGAATCCTGATTCCGGGAAAAAACGGAAAATCAAAGGGCGGAAACGCTGGAACGATCGGCATTCTCGGACGTCTCGGCGGTCTGGGGGCAAGACCGGAACAGATCGGGTTTGTCTCCGACGGTGACGGCGCATTGACAGCGTTAGCGGTTGCCGCAAAGCTTCTCAGAATGCAGGCAAAGGGTGATTTCCTTGAGGGCGACGTATTCGTATCTACCCATGTCTGCCCGGACGCTCCGACAGCTCCCCATGAACCGGTGCCGTTTATGAACTCCCCGGTGGAGACCTGGCAGGTGAATAAGGAGGAAGTGACGGACGATCTGGACGCAGTTCTGGTTGTGGATACCACAAAGGGAAACAGGATCATCAACCACCGTGGATTCGCAATCTCACCGACGGTATGTCAGGGGTATATTTTGAGAGTCAGCGAGGATCTTCTCGATGTGATGCAGATGACAACAGGAAAACTTCCTTATGTATTTGCTCTGACACAGCAGGATATCACGCCTTATGGAAATGGAATCTTCCATTTAAACAGCATCCTGCAGCCTGCGACGGCGACAAAAGCCCCGGTGGTAGGCGTTGCGATCACGACAGAGACGACCGTTGCCGGATGTGCAACGGGAGCTACCCATATGGAAGATCTGGATGAGGCAGCCCGGTTTATGATCGAGTCGGCGAAGGCATTCGGAAGAGGAAAGCTGAGTTTTCTGGACAAGGAGGAGTTTGCTCGGATCAAGGAGCTTTACGGCAGCATGGAACACTTCCAGACGCTTGGAAAGAAGAGTGAAGAGGCGTAAGCTTCGGGAAAAGATCCGGGTCTCAGCCGGATTCCGGCAGCAGATGTAATTTTTTTAAGAAATTTGACAGAAATTTATCATAAATCCCGGCGGAAAAAATTTGACAGGTTCTGCCGGGATTGTTACAATTACGGGTAGAGCAAAAATTGTAACAATATGCGATAACCGTCTATGGGACGGGGTGATGGAGAACATACATGTCAGACAGAGAAATGATAGAAGAAACTAAGAAAGACGTTCCGGATCAGATGGAGCCGGTGATCCCGGAGATCCCGGCGGAGAAATCCGGAAAAGAACTGGAGGTCGAAGCCGCAGAGGCCGCCATCACAGAGCCGGAGGCAAAGGCCGCAGAAGCCGACAGCACAGAACCGGAGGTCGAAGCCGCAGAGGCCGCCATCACAGAGCCGGAGGCAAAGGCCGCAGAGGCTGACAGCACGGAGCCGGAGTCAAAGGCCGCAGAAGCCGACAACACAGAGCCGGAGGCAGAGGCCGCAGAAGCCGACAGCACAGAACCGGAGTCAAAGGCTGCAGAAGCCGACAGCGCTGAATCGGAGACAGAGGGACAGAGATCCCGTTCTGCGGGAAGACGTTCCGGAAACCGAAGGGAAAAACTGCAGCCCGTGCGCCCGAAAAAAGAGCATCAGGCAAGTCAGCGTGAAAATATCTTAAGACTGCGTGAGATCAAAAAGAAAAAGGCGGCGATGCCGTATATGAAGATCCTCGCGGCAGGAGGAGCGGCTGTTGCAGTGGTCGCGGTGGTTGCGGTTGCAGGAACTGTGATCGGAAATCACAGGGACACTTTTTCCAGAGGGATGAAGGTTGAGACCGCAGCGGCTTCCTTAGAGACAACAGAGGCTGCATCTGAGAGCACCGGGGAGAGAAATATTGTTCTGGAGACCACGCTTTCTGCCGAGGAGATTGCGTCTAAGGAATATGAAAAGACGGTCCAGAGTATTGTGGACAGCTATGCAAATCTTGGGATTGCGGAGGTCTCAGGCTATCTGAACGTCAGAAAGACCCCGGAGAGCTTCGGTGAGGTCATAGGAAAGCTGCCGAAGGGCGGTGCCTGCGAGATTCTGGATACCTCCACAGATGGCTGGTATAAGATCTCATCCGGCGGTGTGACCGGTTATGTAAGCTCCCAGTATGTCTATACCGGGGATGAGGCGAAAAAACTGGCTGCGGAAAATGTGGCTGAGCGTGCCGTGATCGATGCGGATAAGTTAAATGTCCGGTCAGAGCCGAAGGCGGATGCGAATGTTGTGGAGCAGGTATTTAAAAACGAAAGATATGACATCAGGGGGCAGCAGGACGGCTGGATCCAGATTTCTTCCGGATATATTTCTGCGGATTATGTCACCGTAAAATACGCTCTGGATGAGGCGATCAAGCAGGATATGAGACAGACGGTCTTAAGCCTTTATGATAATCTCGGTGTATCCAATGTGTCCAATTACCTGAATGTCCGCGACAATCCGGATGAGAAGAAGGGCAAGATCATCGCGAAGCTGCCGAGCAACGCAGGCTGTGATATCCTGGACACCTCCACGTCGGGCTGGTACAAGATCCGTTCCGGAAACATTACCGGTTATGTAAAATCTGAGTATATCCTGACAGGACAGCAGGCGAAGGACAAAGCGCTTCAGGTTGCAAAGCTGATGGCGATCTCCAACACGGACGGCGTCAATGTCCGCACAGAGCCGAACACGAATTCTTCGATCTACACACAGATCTCCAACAGCGAGCGATTCCTTGTAGCGGATCAGCAGGATGGCTGGGTAAAGATCGAGATCGATGATCAGGACGCATATCTGTCCAGCGATTATGTTGACGTTAAGTACGGTCTGGAAGAGGCGATCAAGTATACGCCGGTGGTTGAGGTTGCAGATACCTCTTCGAAGAATGATTCTAAGAACAGTTCAAAGAACAGTTCAAAGAATAATTCCGGTAAGAAGAACAGCGCAAACGACGGGGCTGCCGGATCGAAGTCCGGAAGTGTTTCCTCCAAACGTGCCCAGATCGCAAACTATGCAGTACAGTTCGTCGGAAACAGATATGTCTATGGTGGAACGAGCCTGACAAACGGAACGGACTGCTCCGGATTTACGATGTCTGTCATGGCGAAATTCGGTGTATCCCTGCCGCATAACTCCGGCGCGCAGTCTGGATGCGGAAAGTCGATCACCTCGAGCCAGATGCGTCCGGGTGACCTTGTATTCTACTCCGGCAGCGGCGGAATCAACCACGTGGCACTTTACATCGGTAATGGTCAGGTGTGCCATGCGTCCAACGCGAGGTCCGGTATCAAGATCTCTACCTGGAACTATCGTACTCCGGCGAAGATCGTGAATGTACTTGGTGATTAATTGAAAATTGGAAGATTTCGGACAGCCCGGTAGAGATGCCGGGCTGTCTCGATAAGAAAAGTAAATTTGGAAGAAATGAATTCCTCAGACTGGGAAGCTGGAACATATTAAAATTTTTCCGGGTGGATCAGTTCTGGAATGCATGGGAAGGAAAGAATATGGAGAAAAAGAAGGGTATTAATAGACATGCGGCAGGTCTCTGCGCAGGACTTGGCATCCTGTTCGCCGCAGCGGTACCGATGACGGCGTTTGCGGATACGGTTTATGTGAACGCGTCGAAATTAAATTACAGGAATCAGCCCTCCACAGCATCAGGGGCGGTTCTCGGAACACTGCCCCGCGGGACAGAACTTTCCAGAGTGAAAAACAATGGGGAGTGGAGCGAGGTGCAGATCGGCGGGGCGAAGACGACCGTCTATGTGGCAAGCCGCTATCTGACCACCAGCAAGCCGCAGAGCAGCACTGCGAAAACGGGGGCGGCAACTGCGGGCGGAACATCCACAGTTGCTGCCGATGGAACTGTGACAGTCCCGGACTCCTTAAAGGCGTATGTGGATAAGGCTTATCAGGTCGGAATGGATCCCAACTGGAAATATGCGGGGATGTCCGCAATCAACAGCGGATGTGCGGTATTCTATCACAATGGGACTGCAAACCGCAAAAACAAGGTGGTTGCCGTAAATGCTGGACATGGTACATCCGGCGGATCGAAGGTAAAGACCTTCTGCCATCCCGACAAAACGGCAAAGGTGACAGGCGGAACTACAGGAGCCGGAGCGACGAAGGCCGTTGCGGTATCCGGCGGAATGACGTTCGCGGATGGAACGGCGGAGAGTACCGTGACGCTCCGTATGGCGCAGATCTTCCGGGATAAGCTTCTGGCGGTGGGATATGATGTGCTGATGATCCGTGATGGAAGTGATGTGCAGCTCGACAATGTGGCGAGAACCGTCATGGCGAACAACAAGGCAGACTGCCATATCGCCCTGCACTGGGATTCCACGAAGACGGACAAGGGAGCGTTTTACATGAGTGTGCCGAATAATGCCGCCTATCGTGCCATGGAGCCGGTGGCGTCCCACTGGGAGTCCCACAATAAGCTTGGAAGCGCGCTGGTTGGCGGATTGAAGCAGAACGGTGTGAAGATCTTCTCGTCGGGATCCATGGAGATGGATCTGACCCAGACGTCGTATTCTACGGTTCCGAGTATTGATATCGAACTGGGGGATGGGAAATCTGCTCATGATGATGCGACGTTAGGAAAACTGGCGGATGGGCTTGTTGTCGGTGTGAACAGTTATTTTGGACAGTGATCCGGGCTCGTAAGTTCAAGACAGAATGAATGGAATGCCGCTGCTGGGGAAAATACCTGGCGGCGGTTTTTGGAATTAATGGGAGGTTATACCGGAACTTCCTGGTAATCAAAAAAAATTACATGACGAAAATGTGCATTTGCGCGAAGATGTAGATTAACGCAGGTGAATGCGAGGATGTTGAAAACTACGGGGGGGGACTCTTTCCATATAAAAAACACCATCTCTCAATGGAAATGGTGTTTTTTCAGTGGACCTGATCGGATTCGAACCGACGACCCCCACAATGCGAATGTGGTGCGCTCCCAACTGCGCTACAAGCCCATAACGATATTTTTTTGACCTCATTATTATCGCACCGCAGGGGACAGATGTCAAGATTTTCCATGGGAAAAATGAAAAAAAGTTACCGCACAGCCACAACATTATCCAGACCAGCGAAGGGCTTTCAGGGATTTTTAACGCAGATTGTAACTATTCAGTACCTTCATAGTTACACGCAAAAATCCATTCCAGATCAGCTTCGCTGATGGGATTTTTGCCCTCCAGCCTATGTTTTCTTACGGTCAGCGCAACAAGTGCGCAGACCTACTGAACAGTTACTGCAGATTTGACTTTTAACTAACTAGAGCTGAACGGTAAGATTTTCAGGAAAGAGATACCGAACATATGTTTACATAAACGGAAACATAGTGTATAATACCCATATAGAAAAGAAACGGAAAGAGGGGATCAAATGATACTGATCGTATGCGTAGATGACCATAATGGAATGATGTTCAATCACCGCCGCCAGAGCCAGGATCGTATCCTGCGGGCAGATATTCTGGAACTTACGGATGGAAAAAAACTTTGGATGAATGCCTACAGCAGAAAACAGTTTGCGGAGAGTGATGCGGAGAAAATACGGGTGGATGAGACGTTTCTCGATGCTGCGGGGGACGGGGAGTTCTGCTTTGTGGAGAATGCGGATGTCTCCGGCTGTGTGGAGCGGATCGAGGAGATCTATCTCTACCGTTGGAACAGGGATTATCCCGCGGATGTGTATTTTCCGGTGGATCTCAGCGTGTGGAAGTGCGTGGAGACGAAAGAATTTGCGGGATCTTCCCATGAGAAAATTACCAGAGAGCGGTATACCTGTTAAAATATGAATGTATGATAGGCAGAATGGCGCTGGAGACAGTTCCAATTCCGATATTTCAGAAAATATAGCGGGATATTGGAGATTGGGACGGGGGGAGCATGTACAGAGCACTTGGCGGAACGGCGGACTGCGATAGAAAATATGGCAACAGAGGGGAATGACAGAATATGAAGAATTTAAGAAAATGGCTGCTTTGCGTGATCGCGGCGGTCTCTTTGACGGTAACGGCCTGTGAGGGCGATGCGGCCGCTAATGCCAGTGTGGCGGCAGATGTTGCCCATGCGGCGGGAAATATCCTTGGAAGCCTTGCTGAGGCGGCAGAGAACTCTGGTGCCGGGAACAGCAGCGGACAGGGAAATAAAACGTCAATGGGGATGGCAGGAAACCCGTCGGCAACCGGGGAATTCCGTCTCTCCGATATTCCGGAGTATACGGACTCCCCATATGTGGCGGTCAATGGAAATGTTCCGTATTTTACGGAGGACGACCTGACGGATGTCTCCTTTGAAAGCTACAGTGATCTGGATTCATTAGGCCGCTGCGGTGTGGCTTATGCCTCCGTCAGTACCGATACGATGCCGACGGAAAAGCGGGGTTCCATCGGAGAGGTAAAGCCAACAGGGTGGATCAATGCGAAATATGATTTTGTGGATGGAAAATATCTGTATAACCGATGCCATCTGATCGGATACCAGCTGACTGCGGAGAACGCGAACGAAAAGAATCTGATCACGGGTACGAGATACCTTAATGTTCAGGGAATGCTGCCGTTTGAGAACCTGACAGCCGACTATGTAAAAGAAACCGGAAACCATGTGATGTACCGCGTGACACCGGTTTTTGAGGGAGACAATCTCGTAGCATCCGGCGTTCTGATGGAAGCGGAATCGGTGGAGGACGAAGGCGACGGAGTCCTGTTCTGTGTTTACGTCTACAATGTTCAGCCGGGAGTCACGATCGACTACGCGACGGGAAAGAGTGAACTGGCGAAGAGCGGAAGTACAGGAGGCAGTCAAAGTGGAAGTGCGTCAGGTACCGGAAAAACGTCAGGTACATCGTCTACTGGAAACAATTCATCAGGGGCATCTGGAGGTACCGGAAAAAACGATGCAGGAACCTCTGGAAAAGAGAGCGGAACCTATATCCTCAACACGAAGACCATGAAATTCCACCGCACGGACTGCGATTCTGTGAAGAATATCAAGTCTGAGAACCGAAAAAAGTATACGGGGGAGCGGGAGAAGCTGATTGATGAGGGATATGAAGCTTGTAAAAGTTGTAAACCGTAGAGAATATTTCAAAAACATATAAAATTAAGACAATATCAAACGCCCGGCTTTATGCAATCAGTGTATGGAGCCGGGCGTTTATTCAGTCCATATTTGACATAAGATTAAACTGAAATATCAGAGATTAATCATGATGTGAGAAATCATGAAACATTTTTTCTGCAGTGCCTGTATCTAAGCGAAAAGATTTACATAGCTGCTGAATGATTTCGGAATCGGTAAGATTGTGTTCTTTTAGAACATTTATGATCGCATGGATTCCCTCAAGGCGCCCTTCTTTGCGCCCTTCTTCAAGGCCCTCTTCATGGCCTACCTTACGTCCGATGTCAATACCAGTAGATAAAATACTCATATGTGCATCCTCCCATTCTTCACTCTGCTTTACTTCAGTAACAATTGCGTCCAGCCTGCGGATCCTGTCATCAAGGATAATAATCTCGGGATTGGAGAGCGTAGAGTTTTTCATATATTGAAGAAGACTCACGAGTTCATCCCGTTCGTTCTTACTGCTCATATTCAAAAATATCTTCATTGTCTCATCCCCCAGTTCCATCCCCGGAATCTGGTGACAGCGCTCTGTGAATGTGTACATTGCGCGATCCATTCCGAAGAGATCAGTTTGGGTGATGAATATCACGATCGTTGATGGCAAGTGGCGGTATTTTGTGTGTTTTCCTGCCTTTAGCGCCGGTGTATCAAGAAGTCCCTGATAATACCGGGAGCGCTTCCTGAGATCGTCCTCAGACGCATCATTCTGCATCTCTGTAGCAAATTGCCTGGAATCTTCCGCCAATGCCCAGGCGTCGAGCCGGATTCCGCGTCTTCCGTTTTTGTTGAGAATAACGTCCTCAACCCTTACCTGTGTAAGCCTGAGATCTGGTTCATCCAGGATAATACTGAGTACGCATTCCTGCGCCTCCTTGTGCTTCATTACCGCGAGAAACAGGGCGAAATCGCTGAGATTGACATTCATAAAATCGGGCGATTCCCTATACTCTTCAGTGGAGATGAGAGCATGGATCACTTGATTTTCCATTCAGTTACCTTCCTTTCCTGGAAAATTGGGCAGGAGAGGAATTGATACGAGACATCCCCGACTCCCTGCCAGTTGTTTGGGTGATTTCAGCAAAGAGTCTTCAGATGCCGTAATGGCCAGAATAGAAAATAGATCATAGAATTCGTTAGAAACCTTGCTTGGGATTATATTAGCATGTAGGAGTGGGGATGGCAATGTAGTTGGGTATTAAAAAATATTAAAAATTGATAAACTCATTGAGGACACAGAAGCAGAAGATTCCACCGAAATCGAGGAAGCTGAAGACACCGTAGAAATCAAGAAAGATGCCAGCGTAGAGTTCGTACTCGATGAGGCACCGGAACTGTAAATTTCACGAAACAGAAAATGGAAAAGTCCCCGGAAGTAAAATTCCAGGGGCTTCTGTTTTTGTGGGAAGGAGGTTTCTTTTTGCATTGCAATATGCTATACTGATGGGAAGAAATTCATAAAGCAGATTTTATCTGCTAATAAAGAATCATATATCAAGGGAAAAGGTGAGGTATTATGAAGATCACAAAAGTATGGGCGGTATATTTCAGCCCCACAGGAAACACGAAAAAAGTAATCACAACGATGGCGAAAAAGGCGGCGGAAGTTCTTTCTGTGCCGATGGAGACATTTGATTTTACACTTCCGGAGAACCGGGAAGGTGTTACGAGCTTTGAAAGTGAGGATCTTGTATTTTTCAGCACACCGGTCTACGCGGGAAGAATTCCGAATAAGATGCTACCGTATGTGCAGAGCGCTTTTGAGGGAAATGGCGCATTTGCAGTACCAGTATCGGTATTCGGAAACAGAAACTTTGACAACGGTCTGATCGAGCTTCGCAATGAGCTGGAGCTTCACGGCTTCCATACGATCGCAGCTGCTGGAATCCCGACAGAGCATGTGTTCAGCAATAAGCTTGCGACAGGACGTCCGGATGCGGATGATCTCGCGAAGATCGCGGAATTTGGTGAGAAGGTCGCGAAGAAAGTTGCTGATATGACGGAGATCCCGGCAAAGATCGAGGTCCGCGGCGATGATCCGGTGACTGCCTACTATACACCGCTTGGAACGGATGGAAAACCTGCAGTGTTCTTAAAGGCGAAACCGAAGACAGACCCGGAAAAATGCACGAAGTGCGGAAGCTGTGCGACAGTCTGTCCGATGGGATCCATCCCGAAGGACGCGCCGGATACCTGCACCGGAATCTGCATCAAGTGCCATGCCTGCATCAAGGCATGTCCGGCAGGCGCAAAGTATTTTGATGACGAGGCATTTTTATCTCATGTGGAAATGCTAAAGCAGAATTACCAGAGACGGGCTGAGGCAGAGTGGTTTATCTGATGATTCTATGATTGTATAAAAAATGCATAAAAAATCAATGCAAAAGATTGATACAGAGGGCGAACATAGGCTCCCTGTATCAATCTTTTTTTCTCAGTCATTCAGTGCCGCCAATTTTTCAAAATACGGCGCAAACAGCTCCTTTTCATATGCATATCCCGCCATGAACACGCAGTCCATAAAGAGTCGTGTGATCTCCGGATCTTCCTGCTCCGCGAGAATGCGCTTCCATTCCTCTTTCGCGTGCTGGCTGAGTTCTGCGAGCAGCCGGTTCCGGTCCTCGAAGAGGCCGTTGTCGGTGCAGTTTAAGTCCTTCGGAAGAAAGTCCGCAGTCCTTCCGCAGGGGGATGGGCAAGCGGCGCAGTCTGGGGAGACAATGGATTTCTGCTTGTGGATCTGTTCCACAAGGTCATTGGCGGCAGAAGAGGAGAGCGAGCCGCCCGGGGCCACGGATGCCAGAGCTGCAAAAAGGACCGGAGCAGTTCCAGCCGGGATTTCCTTTGCCTCCGCGGCGCGGGCGAGTCCGATGAGGGCGCAGATGACAGCGTCCTGCTCCGGGGTGCGGCCAGAGGTGTTTGTAGTAGTTGAGAGAGACATATAGGTTCCCTTCTTAAATATAAAAATGTCGATGCAGTACCTTCGTAGTTACAAGGAAAAATCTATTCCAGATCGGCTATGCCGATGGGATTTTCCAGAAGAACTGGCAGGGACGAGATCTTATTTCAAGATCCGTCCATCGGTACCGATTGTATATACCTGCCACGGAATAAACTTCCCGCTTGCCATCAGCGCGTTCTTCACAGCCGCCTCGATTCCTCCGCAGCACGGAACCTCCATGCGAACAACTGTCACGCTCTGGATATCATTATTGCGGATGATCTCCGTGAGCTTCTCGGAATAGTCTACGGAATCCAGCTTCGGACATCCGATCAGTGTCACATGTCCGTCAATGAAATCGTTGTGGAAGTTTCCGTATGCGTAAGCGGTGCAATCCGCGGCAACGAGAAGCTTCGCACCGTCAAAGTACGGGGCGCGGACCGGGACGAGCTTGATCTGAACCGGCCACTGGGATAGTCTGCTCTCCATGGAGACAGGTGCAGTGTGTCCCGGAATCGCTGCGTTGTTAGATGCAGGCGCGGAGGCATGTGTGATCGTGCGGCTCATGCTTCCCGGGCATCCTGTAAATTCCGGCTTCGGGGACGGTGCCTCTGTCGGCATGAGGGAAGCAGCTTTTCTTGCCGCCATGTGTGCCAGAACCGCCTCATGGTCATAAGCGGCAGCCTCGCGCTCCTCAAAGCTGATGGCGTCCGCCGGACAGGCCGGAAGACAGTTTCCAAGGCCGTCACAGTAATCGTCGCGGATCAGCTTCGCCTTTCCGTCGATCATCGCGATTGCGCCTTCCTGACAGGCCGCTGCGCATGCTCCGCAGCCGTTGCATTTTTCTTCATCAATTTTTACGATCGTTCTTTTCAATTTAAGTTCCCCTTTCAAAGCGTGTAAATATTGTCTCAGTGATTTTCATTGCGGTGTATTTGCTGCCATGCATCCGGAAAAAGCGGATCGTGGCAGATTTTGTAAGTGTCATGTATTGACTTTTGTATCGTCAATATACTACAATGATGACAAAAAGTATGTTGTATTTCCAACGAAAAATCCGCAATGTGGTACATTCAGATATGAAAACAGGAAAGTGCAAAAGACTGCCCGTTATGGATGAAGGAAACAGGAAAGTGTAAATGGCCGCCCGTGTTAGGTGAAAGAAAGGAAAACTATGATCCACAAAGAAGAAATTCCGGATTCCCCGCTTTTCGCCGGAATCCACCCGGAAGAAAAGGAGAGCATCTTGAAATGTCTCTCCGCAGTCGAAAAGAAATACGAAAAAGGCGACGCGGTCTTTCTTGCAGGAACTGCGATCCGCTCCATGGGATTCATCCTCTCCGGAAGTGTCGATATCTCCCGGGACGATTTCTGGGGAAACAGGCAGGTCCTTGGACATGCTGGGAGCGGCGAGCTCTTCGGAGAGGCCTATGCCTGTATGCCTGGCGAGTCTCTGATGGTAAATGTGGAGGCGGCGGAGAAGTGCCGGATCCTGTTTCTGGACATCGGAAAGATCCTAAACGTCTGCACCCCGGCATGCTCCCACCACAACCGCCTGATCCACAACCTTCTTTATATTATGGCAAAGAAAAATCTCATGCTGACGCGGAAGATCGACCACATGGGACAGAGGTCCATCCGGGAAAAGGTGATGGCGTACCTATCCTTTGAGTCTGAAAAACAGAAGAAAAAGACCTTCGGAATCCCCTTTAACCGCCAGCAGCTCGCGGATTATCTCGCGGTGGACAGGAGCGCATTGTCTGCGGAGCTCTCCAGGATGAAAAAAGACGGGCTGATTGAATTTGAGAAGAATATTTTTACGCTTTTATAATGTAACTGTTCAGTGTCCTCGCGGTTACGCGCAAAAATCCATTCCAAATCGGCTGTGCCGATGGGATTTTTGACTTCCGGCATAGGTTTTCTTACGGTCAGCCCAGTAAGTGCATAGACCTGCGGAATAGACATCACAATTCTATATATAGAAGAAAGGAAAGAACAATGCCATACAGAGATGAGATCGAAGAGCGAAGGATCCGGCGGGAGGAAAACCGGAGAAGACGAAGAAAGCAGGAGCGGACCCGCCGCATGATCGTAGGCGGACTGGCCGCCGTGATCGTGATCGCCGTGATCGTCACGGCTGTGCTCGTGACAAAGAAGCTTACGGGGAGGAAACAGGTAAATCCGGCGGATGTGGCGGTTCCGGAGTATGTGAATGTGAATTTACTGACCCCGAATGAGTACTCACGGCCGCAGATCCCACTTGAGAAAGTAAACGGCATCGTGGTACACTATGTCGCAAATCCCTGCAGCACCGCTCTGGAAAACCGGAATTATTTTGAGGGATTAAAGGACCAGACAGGTTCGAAGACCACCTCTGTCAGCAGCCATTTTGTGATCGGTCTGGAAGGTGAGGTCGTCCAGTGCGTCCCGTTAAATGAGGTGGCCTACGCATCCAACAACCGCAACAGTGACACGATCTCCATCGAGTGCTGCCACCCGGATGAGACCGGAAAATTTTATGACAGTACATATCAGACGCTTGTAAACTTATGCGCGTACCTCTGTGTGGAATTTGATCTGAAGCCGGATGACGTGATCCGCCACTACGACGTGACGGGAAAGATCTGCCCGAAATATTTTGTGGATTATCCGGAGAAATGGGAGGACTTCCATAAGGATGTAAAGAAAGCGATAAAGATTCTGAAGAAGTAACGGGACATTCACTAAAAATTCGAAATTCATTTTGTATTCTTTACCTAAAATTTACAAATATTATATTTATAATTGAAAAAAGCGTGTGCTCTATGATATGATGGAACACGAAGGCAAATTTTGCAGAATCGGATCGAAACTGCGCTTTTGCCACGCCGCCGTGTTAAGACAACAGGCAGCGACAAAAGAGAATGGAGAAGGCATTATGAATATCGGATATCTGGAAAGTATCTTCAGCTTCCTCGGCGGTCTGGGCATGTTCCTTTACGGTATGAGCATCATGGGTGACGGCATGCAGAAGTCGGCGGGAAGTAAGCTGAACAAGTTCCTGAGAATGGTGACGGACAACAGACTTCTGGCAGTCGGTCTTGGCGCTCTGATCACCGCAATCCTGCACAGCAGCGGAGCCACAACCGTCATGGTGGTTGGTTTCGTAAACGCCGGAATTTTGAATCTGACCCAGGCAGTCGGGGTCATCATGGGCGCGAACATCGGTACAACGATCACCGCATGGATGGTTTCCTTAAACTCTCTGGGGGATGCGATGAAGGTTTTGCAGCCGTCGTTTTTCGCACCGCTCGTAGTTGCCATCGGTGCAGCCTTTTTGATGTTTTCCAAGAAGAAAAAGGAGAGTCTGGCAGGTGAGATCTGTATCGGTGTCGGCCTCCTGTTTGTGGGCCTGACCTTCATGTCAGGTTCGGTAGCACCGTACACGGATGCCCCGATCTTTGCGAAGGCGTTTGCGGTACTCGGAAGGAACCCGATCCTCGGTATTCTTGTAGGTGCCCTTGTAACTGCGATCATCCAGAGCTCCACCGCTTCTGTCGGTATCTTACAGACTCTGGCGATGAGTGGAGTGGTATCCGCAAATGCCGCGATTTATATTACACTTGGACAGAATATCGGATCCTGCCTGACTGCGCTTTTATCCAGTGCCGGTACAAGCCGCAACGCTAAGCGTGCGTCTGTGATCCACCTGACCTTCAACAGCTTCGGTGCGATCGTATTCGGAATCGGTATGTATATCATTTCCATGATGCGCCCGGATATTGCCCAGAGCAGCATCAATTCCTTCCAGATCTCGGTGTTCCATACATTCTTTAACGTGACGAACACCCTGCTCTTATTCCCGTTCGCGAAACAGCTCGTTGCGTTCTCCGGTCTGATCGTCCGTGAGACAGGCGAGGAAGAGGCGAAGAAGGAAACAAAGGAGGACGAGCTTCCGGTTCTCGACGAACGTATCTTCAAATCCCCGACCTTTGCCCTTGAAGTCGGTGTGATGGAAGTCGTTCATATGGGTAAGATGGCCCTTGCAAACTTAAAGCTTGCAACAAGCGTCCTTGTGGAAAACAAATATGAATGTCTTGATGAGGTTTTTAAGAACGAGGCAGAGATCGATATTTTAAATAAGAAGCTTACCGAATATCTCATTAAGGTCAACAACCTGTCCTTAAACGAGAAGCAGAAGGTTCAGGTCAGCAACCTCTTCTACAGCATCAGCGATTTAGAACGTGTGGGCGACCATGCGGAAAACCTCGCGGAGGCGGCACAGTACCTGAAGGAACATGGACTCGCTTTCTCAGAGACCGGGATCGAGGATCTCAAAGAGATTTCAAGCGCGGCCATCGGAGCTGTGGACCATGCAGTCGCTGCCCGCCAGGATGGCGGAATGGAGGATATCCGTCAGGTCAGCAAGCTGGAAGACCGTGTGGATACTCTCGAGGAGGAGATGCGCGACAAGCACATCGAGCGTCTTTCCAAGAACGAGTGCAACCCGTCCGCCGGCGTTGTGTTCTTAGATATCTTAAGCAATCTGGAACGTATCTCCGACCATGCCTATAATGTGGCCGGATATGTGAAGGATGAGCTGTAAAGCGCATTTCATCTGATGATTTTGATCCCGCATACAGATTCTGGATAATATCCGGACTGTGTGCGGGATTTTTTTAGTATTTGCGGTCATTTGGAAAAATCAGCTTGCCAGCATATGCGATCTTCCGTATAATGAAGACATCAGACAACTTGTAACAGAACATGGGGGAAACTATGGAGACGAAGAAAAAAGATGACCGGAAACTTCTGGGCAGCCAGATCGAGGACCGGATCTTAGAGTATATAAAAGAGAAACCGTTGGAGGTGGGAGACCGGCTTCCGAACGAGTTTGAACTTGCGGAGATGTTTGAGGTGGGACGAAGCACGATCCGCGAGGCGGTAAAAGGTCTGGTGACGAAAGGAGTTCTGCAGGTGCGGAGAGGAGCGGGAACGTATGTCAGCAGTCTGACGCCTGCGGAGGATGATCCGTTAAGGCTTAACGCAAAGCTCCATGACAGGTTTAAGTTGGCGCTGGATCTCTTTGACGTCCGCCTGATCTTAGAGCCGGAGATTGCCGCTAAGGCGGCAGTTTACGCGACGGACGAGGATATCGCGACCTTAAAGAGGCTGTGTAAGGAGACGGAGGAACTATATCTGGCGGACAAGGATCATATGCCGAAGGACATCGAGTTCCACACCTGGATCGCCCGGTGCAGCAAGAATCAGGTCATGGAGTCCTTGATCCCGATCATCAATTCGGGAATCAATACCTTCGTGAACCTGACGAGGCGCTCACTGCGGACAGAGACGATCACGACCCACCGGGCCATCACGGAAGCCATCGCAAATCATGATTCCACCGGGGCGCGGTGTGCCATGGTGATGCATCTGACGTATAACAGGCAGGAGCTTTTGAAACGTCGGACGGCCTATGAGGCGCAGGTCGAGACGGAAGAGAAGAAAGAACAGTAGAAGAGTAAAATGTCTGAAGTCATTCGAGTGGAATAAGAATGCTGAGAGCAGGGAAAAATAGTGCACAATTTTCCCCTGCTTTTTTTGTGCGAAAAAGAGAAAAGACAAAATACATCAGACAAGTATTGCAAATACCACAGAAAAATGTTAGATTAAGCCCATAGACATAAGACATCAGACAAATGCATTAAAGAATTTACTAAACAGCCTGACATGTCTGATGAAAAAGCGGAAAGCAGGAAAAACAAAATATGAACTGTTATTTCCAAATGCAACCATGAAGCGCAGAGCAGTCCGGTTCAGGGGTATGGAACGGATCTTTGCGCGGAACAACCAAAACAAATACACTGGGAGGTAAATTCACTATGTCTGAAGGAGTTGTACTCAACCCGACCCGCCTTGTCCTGGCAGCACTGATCGGTCTTGTGATCCTGCTCGTCCTGATCATTAAATTCAATGTGCAGGCAATGATCGCGATCCTGATCGGAGCGATCAGCATCGGACTTCTTGCGGGAATGCCGACGAAAGATATTATCGCGGCGGTCAATGATGGAATTGGAAACACGTTAAAAGGAATCGCCCTGCTTGTAGGCTTAGGATCCATGTTCGGCGCGATCCTGGAGGTCTCGGGCGGCGCACAGACGATCGCCGTCACGATGGTAAAGAAATTCGGTGACGAGAAGGCCGCGTGGGCGCTTGGAATCACAGGTCTCGTGATCGCGATGCCGGTATTCTTCGATGCAGGACTGATCATTCTGATCCCGTTAGCATTCTCCCTTGCAAAGAAGACAAAGCGTTCCTCTCTTCACTATGTGATCCCGCTCCTTGCGGGACTTGCGGTTGGACATGCGTTCATTCCGCCGACACCGGGTCCGGTTCTCGTAGCAACGATGTTAAATGTAGATCTTGGCTGGGTCATCTTAGTCGGAATCTTCTGCGGAATCTTCGCGATGATCATAGCCGGTCCGGTCTGGGGATCCATCTGTGGTAAGAAGTTTTATGTTCCGGTACCGGAGAGTGTGGCAAATCAGGAAGAGATTGATGAGTCCAAGCTTCCGAGCTTCTGGCTGATCGTTGGGATCATCCTGATCCCGTTAGTGCTCATCATTCTGGACTCCATCTGCGGCGTTGTTCCGGCATTAGCCGGTGTTGCTCCGATCTTTGAGTTCTTAGGTGAGCCGTTCGTAGCACTGTTACTCGCGACTCTGGCGGCCATGTTTGGTCTTGGCTTAAAGCATGGCTACACGATGAAAGAGCTTGAGAAGGTTATGACAAAGTCCTTAGAGCCGACCGGCCTCATCCTTCTCGTTACCGCCTGCGGCGGCGTGCTCCGCTATGTGCTTCAGTACTCCGGTCTCGGAAATGTGATCGGAAACGCGGTTGCATCCATGAATCTTCCGATCGTTGTCCTTGCATTTATCATCGCAGTCCTTGTCCGCATCAGTGTCGGTTCCGCGACCGTTGCCATGACCATGGCGGCAGGTATCGTTGCGGCACTTCCGGGAATCAGTGAGCTGTCCCCGTTATATCTGGCATGTACCGTAGCGGCAGTAGCGGGCGGCTCCACCGTATGCTCCCACTTTAATGATTCTGGTTTCTGGCTGGTAAGATCCCTCGTGGGAATCGACGAGAAGACGACCTTGAAAACCTGGACCATCATGGAGACCTTAGTCGGTGTGACCGGATTCCTTGTAGCACTTGTAATTTCATTCTTTGCGTAGTAGAAAGATGCAGGTACGCAGCCCAGAGCTGCGTTGCATTCGAAACGCGGAGAAAGGACAAAAGTAACTATTCAGTAGGTCTGCGCATTTACTGCGCTGACCGTAAGAAAACTTAAAACAGAAGGCAAAATTGAAAAACAGTTCCAATAAAAGATATTATTCGCTCAATAACGAGTAACACCCCACAAAGAAAGAAGGAAATATCATGAAATGTCTGAAGAGTCAGGAAATGAGAAAACTTGCACCGGAGCTTGATCCTTTAAGGATCGGAACGGGCTGGAAACCGGAAGAACTTGCGATGCCGCAGGTCATCATCGAGAGTACGGCAGGTGACAGCCATCCGGGAAGCGGACATCTCCATATCCTTGTAGATGAAGTAAAAAAAGGAATCGCTGAGGCAGGCGGTCACGGCGCGAAATATTTCTGCACCGATATCTGCGATGGCGAGAGCCAGGGAACCGATGGAATCAACTACAGCCTTGCAAGCCGTGAGATGATCGCGAACATGATCGAGATCCACGCAAATGCGACTCCCTTCGATGCAGGGGTATATCTCGCAAGCTGTGATAAGGGAATGCCGGCAAACCTCATGGGCTTATTCCGCGTGAATATTCCGGCTGTTGTTGTTCCGGGCGGAACCATGAATGCGGGTCCGGAGATGTTGACCCTGGAACAGCTTGGCATGTACAGCGCCCAGTATGAGCGCGGTGAGATCGACGAGAACCGCTTAAACTGGGCAAAACATAACGCATGTCCGAGCTGCGGCGCCTGTTCCTTTATCGGAACTGCATCCACCATGCAGATCATGGCCGAGGCTCTTGGTCTTGCCCTCCCGGGAAGTGCGTTGATGCCTGCGACAAGCCCGGATCTCTTAAACTACGCGAGAGAGGCCGGAAAACAGGCAGTTAAGCTTGCGAAGATGGACAACATGCGTCCGAGTGATATCGTGACGATGGACAGCTTCGAAAACGCGATCCTTGTACATGCGGCCATCTCCGGAAGTACAAACTGCTTACTCCACCTTCCGGCGATCGCTCATGAGCTTGGAATCGAGATCACAGGTGACACCTTCGACAGACTCCACCGCGGCGCGAAGTATCTTCTTGATATCCGCCCGGCAGGAAAGTGGCCGGCAGAGTGCTTCTACTATGCAGGCGGCGTTCCGGCGATCATGGAGGAGATCAAAGACCACCTTCACCTTGATGTCATGACCGTGACCGGAAAGATTCTCGGCGAGAACTTAAAGGAATTAAAAGAGAACGGATTCTATGAGCGCTGTGAAAAATGGCTTCAGAAGTTCAACGAGCGCTACGGAATCTCCATCACAAGACAGGACATCATCCGTCCGGCTGACAAGGCCATCGGAACCGACGGCAGCATCGCGATCCTGCGCGGAAACCTTGCTCCGGAAGGTGCGGTCATCAAGCACACCGCATGCCCGAAGGAGATGTTCAAGGCAGTCCTCAAGGCAAGACCGTTTGACAGCGAAGAAGAGTGCCTGGATGCCGTTTTAAAGCACAAGGTTGAGAAAGGCGACGCAGTCTTCATCCGTTACGAGGGACCGAAGGGAAGCGGTATGCCGGAGATGTTCTACACCTCCGAGGCCATCAGCAGCGATAAGGAGCTTGGCCGTTCCATCGCCCTGATCACAGACGGAAGATTCTCCGGTGCATCCACAGGTCCGGTTATCGGACACTGCAGCCCGGAGGCGGCAGATGGCGGCCCGATCGCGCTCGTTGAGGAAGGCGATCTTATCGAGGTCGATGTGATGGAGAGAAAGTTAAACATCATCGGTATCAAGGGCGAGCGAAAGACTCCGGAAGAGATCGACGCGGTCCTTGCCGAGAGAAAGAAAAACTGGAAGCCGAGAGAGCTCCGCTACAAGAGCGGTGTGCTCCGTATGTTCAGTGAGCATGCGGCAAGCCCGATGAAAGGTGCATATCTGGAATTCTAAAAAAATAAAATGAGACTGGCAGTAAATGCTGGCTGCCAGCTTGCAAAAGAAGCGTCCCGGATCGTGAGATGACAGTTCTCTCTGATCCGGGGCGTTTTTATATCATTACCATTTCGCATTCCCAATCGGAAAAATCTACTGCTGCCACTGTACTGTTACGGAATTATCAGTTCAGAAAATTCCTATCCGCATACAGGAACAGACACATACTTTTCATATAATAAAGATTGCACGAACGAGTGTTCCTGTGGTAGAATGATGGTATCTGTTGTCGGAATACCGGCGGTTTCAGTATGTGGGAGATACGTGCAGAACCGTCAGCCTCCGGAAACGTGAAAGGGGAACAGAATGAACAATTACGATACATTAAATCCGATGCAGCGGGAAGCTGTCTTCACTACGGAAGGTCCGCTCTTAGTGCTGGCGGGCGCCGGATCCGGAAAGACACGGGCGCTGACGCACCGGGTTGCTTATTTAATAGAGGAAAAGGGTGTGAAGCCCTGGAATATCCTGGCGATCACCTTTACAAACAAGGCGGCGGGAGAGATGCGGGACCGTGTCAACAGCCTTGTGGAATACGGCGCGGACAGTGTCTGGGTCAGCACCTTCCACTCCCTCTGTGTGCGGATCTTAAGAAGATTTATTGAGAACATCGGCTACACGACGGATTTTTCCATCTATGATTCCGATGATACAAAAACCCTGATGAAACAGATCTTCAAGGATCTTGAGGTGAATACAAAGGTATTAAAAGAACGGGGTGTCCTCGGCGTGATCTCCTCCGCAAAGAACGAGATGATCAGTCCGGAAGAATTTATGCTCAGCGCGAAGGCTGAGGGGGATTCGAGACTGAAACGGATTGCGGAGCTCTATATGGAGTACCAGAAACGTTTAAAAAAGAACAATGCCCTGGATTTCGATGACCTTCTTGTAAAGACCGTGGAGTTGTTCCAGTCAAAGCAGGAAGTTTTGGAGTATTATCAGGACCGTTTCCGCTATATTATGGTGGATGAGTATCAGGATACAAATACGGTACAGTTTAAGCTTGTGAGCCTTTTAGCGGCAAAATACCGGAATATCTGCGTGGTGGGCGATGATGACCAGTCGATCTACCGGTTCCGCGGTGCGAATATCAGAAATATCTTAAGCTTTGAGGAGACGTTCCCGGGGGCGAAGGTGATCAAGCTGGAGCAGAATTACCGTTCCACAAAGATGATCCTGGATTCGGCGAATGAGGTGATCAGGAACAACACCGGAAGAAAGGATAAGACGCTCTGGACCGAGAACGAGGTCGGAGAGCGGCCGGTGTTCCGGGAGTTCAGCTCTTCCTTTGAGGAAGCGGAGTGGATCGTGCGGGATATCGTGAAGAGAGGCGGACCATGGAAGGATTACGCGATCCTCTACCGCACGAATGCCCAGTCCCGTATATTCGAGGAGAAATGTGTTGCGTACAATCTCCCGTATCGTCTCGTGGGCGGCGTAAACTTCTACCAGAGAAAAGAGATCAAGGATGTTCTCTGCTATTTAAAGACGATCGCCAATGGGCGGGATGACCTGGCTGTGCAGAGGATCATCAATGTTCCGAAGCGCGGAATCGGAGCTATGAGTGTCGCCCGGGTGAACATGTTCGCGATGGAAAACGATATGAGTTTCTATGAGGCGCTGGAGAGGGCGCAGGCTGTTCCGGGAATCGGAAAAGCGGCGTTAAAGATCGGAGTATTTACAGACCAGATCAGCGAGTTCCGGAAGATGTTAAAGGAAGAGACTCCGATCAAGGATGTGATCGAGGCGATCCTTGATAAGACAGGATATCGTGACGAGCTGAAGGAAGAGGGCGAGGTGGAAGCCGAGTCCAGAATGGAAAATATTGAGGAATTGATCAACAAGGCAGTCTCCTACTGGGAGAGCGCCGAGGAACCGAGTCTGTCTGCATTTTTAGAGGAGGTTGCCCTGGTTGCGGACATTGACAGTATGGACGAATCCGAGGACCGGATCATCCTCATGACGCTTCATTCCGCAAAGGGTCTGGAGTTCCCGTATGTGTATCTTGCGGGAATGGAAGATGGTCTTTTCCCGAGTATGATGTCTCTGATGGAAGGACCGGAGGCACTGGAGGAGGAGCGCCGTCTCTGCTATGTGGGGATCACGAGGGCGGAGAAGCGCCTGACGCTGACCGCCGCAAAGAGCCGTATGGTGAAGGGCGAGATGCAGTACGCGAGAACGAGCCGGTTTATTGACGAGATCCCGGATGTGTGCCTGGAACGTCCGGATCAGGATGACTCAAAGACCGGATGGAAGAAAATGGCAGACGCGTACAGGAACCTTCCGGAGGAAGCGGGACTTCCGTGGGCGAAGGCTTCCGGCGCGGACGGAAAAGCGGCTGACGGTCACACCGGAAGATTCCAGAACCGTCCGGCGGGTGTGAGTCTTTTTGGACAGAAATCCGATGCCTATAAGAATCCATATGCCTCCGGGACTTCTGCGGCGCCGAAGAACACGCCGACCTTCGGAAAGGCGTTCACCGTAGAAAAACCGAAGTCTTTGGATTACTCCGAAGGTGACCGCGTCCATCACATGCGTTTTGGTGACGGAACCGTGAAATCCATCGCGGACGGCGGAAAAGATTTCGAGGTCACAGTCGATTTTGATCATGCGGCGATCGGGACAAGGAAGATGTTTGCTTCCTTTGCGAAGCTGAAGAAGCTGTAAATAAATTAGCCAAAAGAAATTTAGTATTGATTTTTTGGGGGCAATCGCATATAATTAAAAACAGCTAAGGAAAGTGCTTATATGTCTATGAGTACGCGAAAACCCCCGGAGTGGCACCTCCGGGGGTTTTCTTGCTCTTTGCGGTGAGCCGAACCGTTTAGGCTGTTACTGTCGGTTGTCCCTATCCAGCCATTTGCAAACATAGTAGCCAACTATGCTTGCCGCGACAGAGACAAGGAAAGTGTTTATGTAATCTATAAATACCGCCTCCTTTCTGCTGGAGGTGCGACAGCAGTTTTATTTTATCATGTTTATCTCAGTCGAGAAGCCTCCACCTCTTCAGGTGGTGAGTAATAACAAATTAGTCTCAGTGGGAGTTAGGTCTCCGACTGAGATAAACGCTCCGCGAGGATGCGCAGTGATTCTGTAAAGAATATGTCAGCTTACGCTGACCAGAATCACGCGCCAAGTCTCACAGACGTTCGACTTGAATTGTAGAGCTCCATATACTGCGGTATAAAAAAATGGTGTCTAAAACTATGAAAATTTAGGGATAGTAAAAACCATAAAATCATGATATACTATTACAAAGTATCTGTCCGTGCGGATTATTCTTGTCCGGGGCGGCTGTGAAACAGAAAGGATGTGTGAGGATGAACAAATTCGATACGATGAGTAAAGACGCACTCAGCAAAATGGAAGAGCTTATAAACGCGTCCAAGCTGAATGAACTGCTTCATAAAAAAGAAGAAGAGGATAAGAAAAAGAATTGTATCCTCTGGGTGCTTGCTATCATCGGCGCTGTTGCTGCTGTAGCCGGAATCGCATACGCAGTATATCGCTTCTTTACACCGGATTATCTGGAAGATTTTGAAGACGATTTCGACGATGATTTCGACGATGACTTTTTCGAGGAAGAGGAGGAAACTCCGAAAAAAGCTGTCGAGAAGGATGACGAGAAAGAAGCTTAAGCCGAAATGCTTACAAACACAATGAGAACGAGGCTGTGGCAGGGATCGCTTGCACAGCCTTTTTCTGTGCATAAAAACATATCAGGGAACGAGGCATCGTTTACGCGCTGTGCGATCAGAAACGGAAAAATCCGATTCCCGGCAGAAAAAGGAGTACAAAAATTATATGAAAAAAGGTGAGATCTACACCGGTACAGTGGAAAAGATGGATTTTCCAAATAAAGGAATCCTCCATATCGGAGAGGAAAAGGTAGTTGTAAAGAACGCGCTCCCGGGGCAGACCGTCGAGATCGCGATCTCCAAGCAGCGCAAAGGAAGATGCGAGGGAAGACTCCTTAAGGTCGTGACTCCCGCAGCATACGAAAACACAGAGGGTGCATGTCCTCATCGTGCGGACTGCGGCGGATGTACGTACCAGACGGTTCCTTATGAGGAACAGTTAAAGATCAAGGAGCAGCAGGTCCGGGCTCTTTTAGATCCGGTTCTTCCGGCCGACTACAATTTTGAGGGGATCAAAGGTAGTCCGTTGACAAAGGCGTACCGCAACAAAATGGAATTTTCCTTCGGAGATGAGTTTAAGGACGGTCCCATGACTCTGGGAATGCATAAACGCGGCAGCTTTTATGATATCGTGACCGTGGACCAGTGTGTGCTGGTGCATCCGGATTGCTGTAAGATCTTAAGAGCGACGTTGGATTATTTTACGGAGCACGGAGCAGTCTTCTATAAAAAAATGGCGCATGTCGGTTATCTGAGACATCTTCTTGTCCGCCGCGGTGTGAAGACCGGGGAGATCCTTGTGGATCTTGTGACCTCCACCCAGACGGAGGGAACATGGAAGAGTGATAAGAATGAGGAAGCGCTGCTTGAGGGCTGGAAAGAAAAACTTCTTGGACTGGATCTGGAAGGCTCTTTTGCCGGAATCCTCCACACAGAAAACGACAGCCTTGCGGATGTGGTACAGAATGACCGCACGGTGATCCTTTATGGACAGGACTTCTTTATGGAAGAGCTTCTCGGATTAAAATTTAAGATCACTCCATTCTCCTTTTTCCAGACCAACTCTCTCGGTGCGGAGGTGCTCTATGAGACGGCCCGCGAATACATCGGTGAGACAGACGGAAGAAAGGTCTTCGATCTCTACAGCGGAACCGGTACCATTGCCCAGATCCTCGCTCCGGCAGCAGAACATGTGACCGGCGTGGAGATCATTGAGGAAGCTGTTGAGGCGGCAAAGGTGAACGCGGCGCAGAATGGACTGACAAACTGCGACTTCATCGCGGGAGATGTCTTAAAAGTATTAGATACCCTAGAGGAACGCCCGGATCTCATCGTTTTAGACCCGCCGAGAGACGGAATCCATCCGAAGGCGCTTCCAAAGATCATCGACCATTATGGATGCGAAAAAATGATCTATATTTCCTGCAAACCAACGAGCCTTGCAAGAGATCTCGTCGTGCTGCAGGCAAAAGGTTATGAGGTCACAAGAGTATGCTGTGTCGACATGTTTCCGGGGACGACGCAGGTAGAGACGGTAGTTCTTTTGTCCCACAAAAAAGCCGACAG